>DATAWG010000004.1 GCA_036267355.1 Pirellulales bacterium
TCGCCGACCTTGGTGCCTTGGCCCATCGCCCAGACTTTGACTTTCCAGGTGGTAAGATTCTCGGGCATGGTGAGGGCCACCTCGGCCTCCCCCTTGTCGTTCGTCTCGAGCGCCCCGACCCACAGGGCCGTATCGGCGAAATTCGAACGAATCGAGGGCTGGATCATGGCGGGCTGGCCACCGCCGCCGCCCACCCCGGGGGCTCGTTTGTCGCCCTCCGCGGCTCGGTCGCCGTTCTCGCCCTTTGCCCGCGCTTGCAGGCCATCCATGGCCATATTTGCATTGCCGGCCGCCAAAGCCATCGGAGCGGCGGCAGCCGCATCGGCACCAAACGCCGCATCCTTTTCAAGCTGTTCCCCTCCGAGACCACGCAAACTTTGGCGACGATTTTCGCCACCCCAGTCGCCGGCGGCCGCGCCGTGTCTTGAGTACATTCGACCCGTCATGTAGCCGAACGCGCCGAGATCGCTCATGCCGGTTTCTCCTTGGCGAAGCAAGTTGTGGAAAACCAAATCGAGATTGGTTTCCTGCCGCAGATTGTGGGAGCGGCGCCATTGCCAGAAGTAGGCCTTGATATCGGCGACATTCGAGCCGCCCGATATGTATTCGACGGCCTTGTCGTAAATCGCCACCACCGTCGAGCCGACGAAAGCCTTGCCGGCCAGATCGGTCAGCGTAATGCCGACCTTGGCCTTATCGCCCGGACGATAATCCGTTTTCGACGGCTTGACGGCGATGTTGAGAATCCGCTGCTCGGGCGGAACGACGATATCTTTCAACTCGTTGAATGCCTTGCCGCCGGAGATCGTCAGCGCTTCGACAAAGAAATTCGGCATGTCGTGCTTCGTAACGCCGATTTCGAAGATCGTGCTTTTGCCGTCGAGCCGCAGCAGCTTCGGCGGAAGATACACGCCGTTCGCCGGCCGGAGAAACAGCCATACGAACGCATCGGTGCGGTTGGTGTTGACCATCAACTTGACGGTCTCTCCCGGGGCGTAATCCCGTTTGTCGGGAATCAATTCGAGATCGTTGAACCGGTAGCTGGCGCCGGTGAAATCGGGGCCGGTGATCGTGAATACATAGCCCCCTTCGATCGTATGGCCTTTGGCGTCGCTGAGCTTGTAGGACAGCCGATATTGGCCCGGGGCGGCGGCTTTCATGGTTTGCCGCGCCATGCCTTCAGCATCGGTGTCGATGTTCCATTCTTCGACGGCCTTTTCGACCGGCGCCTCTTTGCCGGCCTTCACGGGTTCGGGATAACTGACTTTGTAGAGGACCAGATGACCGGTTCCTTTGACTGGCTTGCCATCGAGCGTGCGGCCGGCGACATGGGCGACAATTTCATCGCCGGTGTGGTAGTAACCGCGCTCGAGCCAGGCCGTGACCTTGAACGGCTTGCGGGCCACGAGCACCGTGCCCGCGCCGACAATCGTTCGCCGGGTGGCATCGACGACTTCAGCGGTGATCTCGTAGCGCTGGTCTTGGTCGGGATGCACGGCTTTGGCCAAGGCCGTATCGATATCGACCGAGAGCGTGCCGTCGGGGCCGATGGGTGCTTCGGCATCGGCGACGACTTCCGGCGGCTGATAGCTGGCGCCCCACCACCACGGGATCGGCCGGCGGCAGCCCCAATCGCTCCAGCCGGGGAACCATTCGTAGTTGTAGCCGAACCACCAATAGCCCGGCCCGTAGAGCCAATCCCATCGGCCGGGTGGAAACCATGTTTCGGCGTAGTTGCTGCGGACAATCTTGTATTTCACCTTGGCGTTCACGACCGGCGAGCCGAAGTAGTATTTCGCCTTGATCGTGGCCTTGATCTTTTCGCCGAGCATCACCGGTTCGGTGGGGGCATCGACCGAGACTTCGAATTCCGGCTTCTTGTATTCCTCGACGCGGAAATTGCCGCCGCCGCGGTTGACGACATACAGCTGATACATGCCGAGCGTCGCGGTCGACGACAGTTCGTATTCGCCCTTGATGCCGCCGTAGGAATCGCTCTTGAATGTCTTTTCAAGCAGCTTGCTTCCCTTCGGATCGTGCAGTTCAACCTTGAAATTTTGGTTGGCGAAGTCGGATTTTCCTTCCTTGTCGTATTGGGCGTGCTCGATCCAGAATTTGAACTTCACCTGCTGGCCCGGGCGATAGACAGGCCGATCGGTGATCGTGAACACCTTGATTTGGTTGTAGGCATAATCGTATTGGTTGCCATACCAGACATTGCTGAACCCGACGTAGGCCAGCCGGTCGCCGTCGCCGCGGGCAATCGCGATCCAATTGAAATCGGCTGGGGCTCGCTGCTGATCGAGAATCACTTCGCCATCGGCGTTGCTGAATTCGGCGAGATTTTTGGTGTCGAGCGCCCAGTGATTCGGCTGCTCGAATCGCTGGCGATAGCCGAATAGTTCGACGTTCATCTTCGGAATCGGCTTGCCCGTGACCGCGTCGGCGACGACATACAGCACGCCGTTATTGAGGTTCTTTTGCACCAATGCGGTGTCGGCGAGCCAAACGATAATGCGGCAGGTGTTGCCGTCGGCCATTTTTGCCGAGAGGAGATAAGCGCCGGCCTTTTGCAGCGGCGTGGCGACGGTGAACTGGCGATTGAAATGTTCGGCCGGCGGATCGAGATCGAGCTCCCACGAGGCGATTTTGGGGCCGACGTATTGCTCTTGGTTTTGCGTGACGAGCCGGTAGCCGATGTCTTGCAGGTTGAATTTTTGCCAATCCGGCGGAGATGGCCGCGACTTCAGATACGTTTTGACGTCGTCGAGCAGTTTTTCGATTTTGATCGCGTGGGCTTCGAAGCTGACGTGCTTGCCGTTGCGGAATGTGAATTGGACGCTGGCCCCGTGCCCGGCAGGCTGCACGACGCCCGAATCGAAGCGGCCCCAATTGCCGACGATCTGATCGAGCTGCTGCTGCTTATAGTTGTTGGGGCCCGGGCCGTATTCCTTGATGCTGCGGCGCCAGTAATCGGCCGCTTTGGGATATTGCTGGCGGTTTTCGAAGATTTGCGCCAGCGCGCCGAGCGCGGCCTCGCCTTGGCCGGTTTTGGGATTGTCGGCGATCGTCTGGTAGATCTTGATGAAGTTGAATTCATCGGGAAGCTTGAATCGCTTGATGCCGTTGGCGAGGCGGGCGATCGTTTCAGCTTCGCCGAGGGAATGGACCGCGAACGGGCCAGTGCGATCCTTGTCCGAGGATGCGTCTTCGCCGCCGCGGCCGAACGAGCCGTATTGGGCCATCGTTTGCACGCCGAATTGGCTATGCAAGAAATCGGCGAATTCGATTCGGGCTTCGTTCAACTTGTCGTGCGACATCTCGACCGCCTCGGCAAGCGCCCACCGCCAGCGCTGGCCATCGTTTGCCGCGTCTTTCCAGCGTTTGACGGCCGAGTAGTAAATCGGATTGCCGGCGTCGTCGACCGGAGCGCCGCGGGTGGCGCCGCCGCCGTTGTTCCAGATTTCGCTGTAGTCGGGCACCTTGGCGATGTCGGTGAGCACTTGCAGCCGCCAGGCCTCGTTGTAGTTTCTGCCGTTGACCAGCATGGTGGCCAAGTCGAAGTAGAAATCGGCCTTGGCCGCACCATCGTCGTTGTCGGCATCGACAAGGGGAAAGGTTTGCTGCATGAGCTGCAACGCCCGCACGCGGTCGTGGGCAAATGCGTTGGCCCATTGCCCGCCGCCGCGGTGGTAGCCGCGCGAGAATTTGCCGGCGATGAGAAAACCGTTGTGTTCGACGTAGAGATACGAATCGGCGGCCGCCCACAGAAGCCGCCAATTTTCCTTATGCACGTCGATCGCCTTCTCGCGGAAGTCGTCGATTTCGTCGGCCCGGCCTAGCCGTTCGAGGCAAACGATGGCATTTTTCAGGTCTTCGCCCGCTTTCCGCGGTTCGTCTTTCTTGTCGAGCGCCATCCGGCGAAACTCGTCGTAGGCGTCCTTGAAATTGCCGTTGGTCATTTTCTTGCTCGCCGCATCGCGGTCTTGCTGTGTCGGAGCCGCTTCGGGAGCTGCCGACCATGCCACCAGGGCCAATGCCGAGAGCAGCCCGAGGCCGACGAGCGAAACGACGAGATTGCGAGACTTGTTCATACGGTTCTCGTGATGACGAATCGGAAGAGCGGGCGGGATCTGGCGACTTCGTCCGCAGCGATCGGAACGACGAGCCGGTGATTGGACGCTCGGGCGGCGGAAAAAGTTCCGCGAACCGGCGTGGCGATAATTTGGTCTATTTTCCAATCAAAGTTTGGCCGCAAACGCCGATGTTGCTTGACAATACCCGCAAAACTGTACAAATACCACAATGGCCCGGGCGGCAAACCCGTGGCTCGCGGCCGCGGCCAACAACGCTTTGTCTTAAAACTCGCCGATCGCAACACTAACCCGAAGCGTTAGCGAGGAAATTGTTGACAGTCCGGACCCTGAACCGCGTTGCTTGTGCCGCGGGCTACCGTTTTACGACAAAGCTTGGCCGGATTATTCATAGTGCCAGGAATTCGCGAGACGCTGCGAAATAGTAGCCCGAAGCGTTAGCGATGGTAAGCCTCGGTCGCTCCCTCGCTTACGCTTCTGGCTAGTGTGGTGCGATGAATAATCCGGCCTAGCTTGACAGCGGCAACCGGCCCGCATCCCGACAAGATGGTCCGCGGTACCAACAACAACGCCATGCCGAAGCGGTTTTCCTTTGCAGCGTTTCTTTGCGTGTCCGTCTTCGGCGGCCTTACCCTGTCGGCTGCCAAGCCGGCACGGGCCGATGTGCTCGACCAGATTCAGAAGCAGGGCGAACTCCGTTGGGGCGGCGACGAGAACGGCGGCGGGCCCTACGTCTTTCCCGATGAAAAGGATCCGAACACGATTCGTGGCTTCGAAGTCGAATTGGCCGACATGCTCGCCAAAAGTCTGGGGGGCAAAGCCACGTTCATCCAGGGCGATTGGGAAAAGGTGCCGGAGCTAATCGATTCCGGGCGGATCGATATCGCGATGAACGGCTACGAATTGACGCCCGATCGCCAGCGGCGGTATCTCTGCAGTGTGCCCTACTACGTCTATGGGTTTCAACTCTTGGTGCGTGCCAACAGCCCCTATCATTCTTGGGCAGACCTTGAAGGCGATAAAAAACGGCGGCCAAAAATCGGGGCCCTCGTCGGCTCGGCTGCGCTCGCTTATCTGCGAACGATTCCGAACATCCAGGCAATTAGCTACGACGGCACCACCGATTCGATGAACCAGGTGGTCGGTGGCGTCGATGATGGCACGCTGCAAGACGATCCCACGGCAATTTACTACGCCGACCAGTTTCCCGAGCTGCGCCGCGTCGGCCGGCCGGTGAGCGAGGGCTACTACGTCGTCTTGATGGGCAAACAGGAAACCAAGCTCAAGCAAGCGATCGACAACGCGCTCGAACAGTTTATCCATGACGGACAACTCAAATCGCTCTACGACCACTGGAACCTGTCGGGCAAAGCCCAAATGCTGGCGCTCGGCGATCTGCGCGGCGTGGCCGCGCCGACCGCTTACCCGTCGTTCGCCGATATTTTGCGCAACAATTGGCGAATTCTGTTGGAAGCGGCGGGCATGACCGTCATTCTCTCGGTCCTGTCGATGCCGCTAGCAGTGCTGATCGGAATTTCGGTTGCCTGCGGGCGGATGTATGGCCCGTGGCTGGTCGCCAAGCCGCTCGGTTTGTATGTCGAACTGCTCCGCGGTACGCCGCTGATGCTGCAGTTGTATGCGATTTTCTTTTTGTTGCCGAAGATCGGCGTTGCCCTGCCGGCATTGGCCGCCGCCATCGCGGGGCTGGCGATCAACTATTCGGCGTATGAAGCGGAAATTTATCGGGCCGGCCTGCAAGCCGTGCCGCGCGGGCAAATGGAGGCGGCGCTATCGCTGGGCATGAGCCGGCCGTTGGCGATCTGGCGAATCATCCTGCCGCAGGCCTTTCGGATCGTCATTCCGCCGGTGACCAACGATTTCATCGCGCTGTTCAAAGACACGTCGGTGTGTTCGGTGGTCACGGTGGTCGAGCTGACGAAGGAATACGACATCCTGGCGATGAGCACCGGCGCGATCGTGCAGCTCGCGATCGTCACCGCGACGCTGTACATGCTGATGAGCTACCCGCTGTCGGTTTTCGCCCGCTGGAGCGAACGACGATTGGCAAATGCCTAATGTAAGAATGACGAATGTCGAAGCACGAATGTCTAAAGAATGACGAAGCACAAATGACGAAACCGAATGATCAACGATTTGTGCTTTTTAGACATTCGTGCTTCGGCATTCGCCATTCTTTAGATATTCGTGCTTAGCCATTAGGTATTCAATGGTCCCGATGATTGAAACTCGCGCGTTGTGCAAGCGGCACGGCCTGCTCGAGGTGTTGCGCGGCGTGTCGCTCTCCGTGGCCGAGGGGGAGGTGGCTGTGATTGTCGGGCCATCGGGCGGCGGCAAGAGCACGTTTCTTCGCTGCTTGAATGGGCTCGACACGTTCGAGGCCGGTGAAGTGCGCGTCGGGCCACACCAACTGACGCCCGGCCTCAACGGCCGGCAGCAAGCGGCGCTTTTGCAGCAGATTCGCCGGCAGGTGGGGATGGTCTTTCAGCAGTTCAATTTGTTTCCGCACCTGAGCGTGCTGCAAAACGTGATGGAAGCGCCCGTGCGGGTGTTGCGGCTGCCGCGAGACCAAGCCGCCACTCGCGCGAAGGCACTGCTCGACCGTGTCGGGCTGGGCGACAAGTTGAATCAGCGGCCCGATCGGCTCTCAGGCGGGCAGCAGCAGCGGGTGGCGATTGCCCGGGCGTTGGCGATGGAACCGCGGGCGATGCTTTTCGATGAACCCACGAGCGCGCTCGATCCGCGCATGACGGCCGAGGTGCTGGCGGTGTTGGCCGACCTGGCGGCATCGGGCCAGACGATGGTGGTGGTGACGCATGCGATGCACTTCGCCCGCCGGGCGGCGCATCAGGTGCACGTGTTTCAAGACGGATTGGTTCTCGAATCCGGCCCGCCGGCACAGATTTTCGAAAACCCGAACCAGCCCGCGACCGCCGAATTTTTGCGGAACCAGGATTGAAACGGGGCCGGGCGGCGCTTCACGCAAAGCACACTGGCCCGAAGCGTAAGCGAGGAATCTCTGACAGGCGATGCGGGCCCCGCGTGGCTTGCATCGCTGGTCGGTCTTTTGAGTCTAGGCCGCAGCGTAGCGACAGTCGCGCGGCCGGCCTTCCTCGCTTACGCTTCGGGCTGGTGTTGTGTCTTCCTCGCTTACGCTTCGGGCTGGTGTTGCCTGCTTCGCTTACGCTTCGGGCTGGTATTCTCTCTGCCGCGGAGCTATTTCGCGTCCGACGCTTTCAAGTCGTAGCAGAGCAAACGCTGCTGATCGCGGATATACATTCGGCCGCCGGCGATGACGGGGTGCGGCCAGCTTGGCGTGGAAACATCGGGGATTTTGAAGCTGCTTACCAGCTTGTATTCTTTCGGCGTGCAATCGATCAGGGCCATCGTGCCGTCTTGATAGCGGAAATAGAGCCGGCCATCGGCGCAGGCCACGGCGGCCGAACCGCTTCCCGGCCCATGGTTCTCTTTCCATTCGATTTTGCCGGTGAGGAAATCGACGCATACCGGGGCGCCGGCGTTGTGGCCATGGCCGCCGTAGAGATAGCCGCCCACCAGCACCATGCCGCCGTGGTGGATTTGCAGCTTCGTGTGGTCGAGGAAGTAAACTTCTTCGGCCTTCACGCCGCTTCCTTCGGCCGTCAGTTTCAACAATGCAGCGCCGGTTTGATAGCCGGTCGAATCGAACACATAATCGCCGCGGACGATGGGCGTGGGAATGTTGGCCGTGCCGTTGGCCACTTTGTCGTAGCCCCAGAGGAATTGGCCGTCGTCGGCCCGAACGCCGATCAACCCATGGCCGATCAGTTGAACATATTGCTTTACGCCGGCGCCGTGGCTGATGACGATCGACGAATAGGCGGCCCCGTCTTTTCCCTTGTGGCCAAAATCGGCGGCGGCGCAGGTCCAGATCGTTTTGCCGGTGAGTTTGTCGAGGGCGACCATTGTGTCTTTCTTTCCGCCGGGGGTGCAGATCAGGCGGTCGCCGTCGACCAGCGGCGATTCGGCATATCCCCAGCCGGTCATCATCCGGCCATCGAAATCTTTGGTGTAGCTTTTCTTCCACACGATTTCGCCCGTGGCGGAATCGAGGCAGGCCAGATCGCCGTCAATGCCGAGGGCGTAGACGTGCGCGCCGTCGGCGGCGGGGGTGCAACGCGGCCCGGAATAACCGCCGCCGTTGTTCTCGGCCGTGCCGATCGGCGTGGCCCAGAGTTGCTTGCCGTCGGCTTCGTTCAAAGCGACGACGAATTGCCGTTTGCCGCCGCGATCTGCTTTGCGCCCCTTCTTATGTTTTCCCTTGGTATCCTGATCCTTGGCCGCGGCGGTTTCCTTCGGCTTCGGCGTTTCGCCGGTGTCTCGCTCGCCCATCGTGTAGATACGGCCGTTTTGAACCGAGACGCCGGAAAAGCCGATGCCCAAATCTTTCGCGGTCCAAGCCAACGGTGGCCCATCGACGGGCCATTTCTTCAGCAGCCCGGTTTCCGTGGAAACATTGTCGCGATTCGGGCCGCGCCATTGAGGCCAATTCCCCTCGGTCGAACCACTGGATTGCGATGCCACGGCCAGGCAAACAAACAATGAGGCCGTCAGACACGTTGCCAAAGCAGCGCGGCCACGAATGACAAAAACCATGGGAATCTCCTTCGACACGGGCGGGATTTGGCGGGCGGTAGGCAGCGCGAGTTGGGTTTGAAAGCGTAGCCCACGACAGTTCCGAGTCTAGCGGTCACTCGCCGAAACCGCAAGTTTTGGCAGGCCGCCGAAGTCGTGCCGACGGGCGATCGCTTGTTTGCCACCGGTTCGTCTGCCATTGCCCGAAATCGCCGGTAATATCTGCACTGGCAGAGCCAGCGGCATACGAAGTTATGCTGGTGGCGAAATACTTCAGCACGCTGCTAGCCCGCGGCCCCCAGCAGAGCTATGCTAACGGGCGCTGCAAAGATTTTTCTTTTCCTTTTTTCGAAGGAGCTTCACATGGTACGCATGCGCTGGATTGGCATCGGTTGCGTCGCAATGGTTGTGGCCGGCATGGCGGCAATGTGCACTATGGCGGCCGATGAGCCGGCAAAGCCAGCGGAGCAATCCCGTGGTCAAGGCATGGCGCGCGGCGGGAGCGGGTTGGCATTGTTGCGGCTGGATGCCGTCGCCAAGGATTTGGAGCTTAGCGATGAGCAGAAAGAGTCGCTGAAGAAAGTCGACGACGAAGCACGGACCAAAATGAAGGACCTTCGCGATTCGTTGAAAGATGCTTCTCGCGAAGAACGCATGCCGAAGCTTGTCGCTGCAGAAAAGGAAATCACCGAGAAGGTCGACTCCGTTCTCAACGAAAAACAACGCGCCCGTCTGAAGGAAATCAGGCTTCAAGTTCGCGGCGCCGGCGCGCTCTCCGACCCCTCGATCGCCGATGCACTCAAATTGACCGACGAACAAAAGCAAAAGCTGATGGATTTGGCGAAGGAGCGGCGCGACGCCGTGCGAACTGCGATCCAAGACGCCGGCGGAGATCGTACCGCTGCACGCGCGAAGATCGGACCGATCGTCAAGGACGCGAACGAAAAAATGCAAAAAGTGCTCACGCCGGAGCAAACCGAGGAATTCGACAAGATGAAGGGCAAGAAACTCGACCTGGGCGATGCCGCGATTGGTTCGCTCGGCCGCCGGCCCGCTGAATCAAAATAATCGAATTCGTTCACGGTGCGAGTGCCACGCAGATTGCGGCAGAGAACGCCGCATTACCGTTCCACCGGCCCGGGCGCCCATTATTCTCACATGGGTTTATTCCGGGTCGGACGAAATCGGATTGAATCGGCGATGGCGATGAAGAAAATTTGTCACCGGAACTCCGGCCGTCATTGTCGCGTCTAAGGCTCGGCCGAAAAATAGCTTTTCCACAGGCCCCTCTCCCCTTGTGGGAGAGGGCAGGGTGAGGGGTTCGAAAAGCGGAAGTTATCTTTCGACCGAGTTTAAGCTCGGGGTCGCAATCCGTCTGTCACGACTCATCCATGCAGGTGCCCTACGAAATCACTTTCTGCAACATCGTTGGCTCTTATGCTGTCCGCGGCGGTTGTCTCGGCAACGATCGGCGAAGCCCAAGGAGCGACGGCCGTGAAAACCGTGTATCGCTGGCCCGCCGAATTGGTGTCGGGCAACAATCAATTCGCAATCGATCTCTACCATCAGTTGAGCGTCGAAGCGGGCAAGCCGCTGTTCTTTTCGCCCTATAGCATCTCGACCGCCTTGGCGATGACCTACGCCGGCGCTCGCAGCGACACGGCCACGGAAATGGCCAAGACCTTGCATTTCACCCTCCCGCCCGACCAACTGCACGCCGACTACGGCGCCGCTCTGAAGCAACTGACGGCCGCCGCTCCCAATCATGGCTATCAATTCCGCATCGCCAATCGGCTGTGGGGACAAGAGGGCTACAAATTTCTCGATTCGTTTTTCAAAATCACCCGCGACGATTATGGCGCGGAGTTGGCCCAACTTGATTTTGTCCATCAGGCCGAACAGTCCCGTGGCACCATCAATGCCTGGGTCGAGAAGGAAACCAACGACAAGATCAAAGATCTCATTCCCGCCGGAGCCTTGAATGCCGACACTCGGCTCGTGTTGACCAACGCCATTTATTTCAAAGGCGATTGGCAACTGCCGTTCGACAAGGATTCGACGCAAAAGGCCCCGTTCCACCTGACTGCGGACAAAACGGCCGATGTCGACATGATGAGCCAGCAAAAGCACTTCAATTTTGCTCGCACCGACGACGCATTGCTCTTGGAAATGCCCTATAAGAGCGGCGATCTGTCGATGGTCGTGGTGCTGCCGACGAAAGTCGATGGCTTGCCGGCCGTCGAGAAATTGTTCACCGCGGAAGCGTATGGCAAATGGATTGCGCAGTTGCGCAGCCAGACCGTCCACGTGTGGCTGCCGAAATTCAAGGCCACGCAGGATTTCGAACTCGGACCGACGCTCGGGGCAATGGGAATGCCGGCGGCATTCTCCGCCAAAACCGCCGATTTCTCGGGCATGGATGGCAAGCGCGATCTGTTCATTTCGTCGGTGATCCACAAGGCCTTTGTCGATGTCGACGAAAAGGGGACCGAGGCGGCTGCCGCGACCGGCATCGTAATGCATGCCGGAGCCATCCTCCGTCGGCAACCGCCGGAAGAATTCAAAGCCGATCATCCGTTCATCTTCCTGCTCCGCGACACGCGCAGCGGCGTGATCCTGTTCCTCGGCCGCTATTTGGGCCCGATCTGAAGCAACCAGGCTCACGCGGAGTCGCGGAGGATGCGGAGACGAAAGAAGAAGAACTCTTTTCCTCCCGTTCTGCGCGCGAAATGCATCGTCGAATTGCCGCTTGACCGGTCCATACCGCTCAGCTAAAGTTCAAACAGTGGCGGTTTGATAATTCCGCCGCGAACTTGCTCGAAATAACCGTCGCTTTGCATGAATAAGAACCTGTCCAGCCTGTTGCCCTTGTTGCTTTTGGCCCTATCGGGGCCCAGGCCTTAGGGTTCATTCGTACGACGTTCGATGAATACGAAACCCCGAGGTCTGGCAACGCCAGGCCGCGGGGTTTTTTTGTTTCTGCACCACGACCTGAAACAAACACTAGCCCGAAGCGTAAGCGAGGGACGCGCGCCGACAGACTGTTTTCCTCGCCCGCGCTTCAACTCGGTGCGCCAGCCAACCAACATCCCACTGTTGCGATTCCCATTCCCAGGAGACGATCATGTCTGACCGGCGAATCATCAAAATCTTCGACACCACGCTCCGCGACGGCGAGCAATCGCCCGGCGCAAGCATGAACCTCGCCGAAAAAATGGAGATCGCCCAGGCGCTCGTCGATTTGGGCGTCGATGTGATCGAGGCCGGCTTTCCAATCGCCTCGCCCGGCGATTTTCAGGCGGTGCACGAAATCGCGGCCAACATCCGCGGCAGCACGATCTGCGGTCTTGCCCGGTCGAACGACGCCGATATCGATCGCGCCTGGGAAGCGCTCAAGGCGGCGCCGAATCCGCGGATTCATATCTTTCTTGCGACCAGCGCCATCCATCGCGAATTCAAGCTGAAGATGGACAAGGAAGAAATTCTTCGCCGCGCCGTGGCCGCCGTCGAACGCGCGATCCACTATTGCGACGACATCGAATTCTCGCCCGAAGATGCCGCTCGCACCGAGCCCGATTTTCTCTGCCAGGTGGTCGAAGCCGCGATCGGCGCCGGCGCCACCACGGTCAACATCCCCGACACCGTCGGCTACGCCACCCCGGCACACATGGCCGGAGTGATCCGCAACCTGATCCATCGCGTGCCGAATATCGACCGTGCGACGGTGAGCATGCATTGCCACGACGATCTGGGCCTGGCCGTGGCCAACAGCCTCGCCGGCATCGAAGCCGGGGCCGGGCAGGTCGAGTGTACGATCAACGGCATCGGCGAACGTGCCGGCAATTGCTCGCTCGAAGAGGTCGTGATGGCCCTGCGCGTGCGCAACGACTATTATCACGCCGACACGCGGATCAAGAGCCAGCGGCTCGTGCCCGTGAGCCGGCTCGTCTCTTCGATCACCGGCATCCAGGTGCAGCGCAACAAGGCCATCGTCGGCCGAAATGCCTTCGCCCACGAGGCCGGCATCCATCAAGATGGCATGCTCAAGGAGCCTCGCACCTACGAAATCATGCGGCCCGAAGATGTCGGCTTTGCCAAGACCGACCTCGTGCTCGGCAAACACAGCGGCCGGGCGGCGCTCGCCGATCGAGCCAAAGCGCTCGGCTACCATCTCACCGGCGAGCAACTGCAAACCGTCTTCGAGCAGTTCAAGATTCTTGCCGACAAGAAAAAGGAAATCTACGACGGCGATATCGCGGCCCTCTGCGAACAGCAGGTAATCGACGTGCCCGAGTCGTGGCAATTCGTGTCGTACAACCTCACGACCGGCACCGGCATGAAGCCGACGGTGACGCTTCGCCTGCGCAACGGCGAGCAGGAACTTCGCGAGCAGATGATCTGCGGCGATGGGCCGGTCGATGCGATCTTTCTGGCCACGGAGAAGATCACCGGCTACGACGTCGTCTGCCACGATTTTCGCGTGCAGGCGGTGACGGTCGGCAAGGATGCGCAGGGAGAAGTGAACGTGGAAGTGGAATACAACGGCCAGATCTATCGCGGCCGCGGCGTGTCGACCGACAGCGTCGAGGCCAGTGCCAAGGCGTTCGTCAACGCGATCAACCGCATCGCCGCCCACCCCGACCCGCGGCTGCACCCCCAGCACGCACACTGAATTCAGTTTGACACGCAAACAGGATCGCTGACGGTTGTGTCACACGCAGACCAGCATTTCGTGAGCGATCCAATGACCGATTCGGCGACAGCGGATGGCGGACGGGCGATCCAGCTTTTTACGATCGGCTTTGCCGGCAAATCGGCCGAGCAGTTCTTCCAAACGCTGATCGGCGCGGGCGTGCGCAAGTTAGTCGATACGCGGCTCAACAACGTTTCGCAGTTGGCGGGCTTCACCAAGCGCAGCGATCTCGAATATTTTCTGCACGTCATCGCCGGGATTGATTACATTCACGATCTGCGACTTGCCCCGACGAAAGAGATGTTGGCCGATTTCAGATCCAAGCGGATCGATTGGTCTGAATACGAACGCCGCTTTTTGGAACTGCTGAAAGCTCGCCGCCCAGACAAGTGGCTCGCCCCGATGGCCGTCGATCGCGCATGCCTGCTGTGCAGCGAACCAACCCCAGCCCATTGCCACCGCCGCCTCGTCGCCGAATATCTGCAAGCCCGGTGGAAGAACGTCGAAATCGAGCATCTCTAGCCGAGGCCGCGGCAGCGGGCGGATTTCGAGTTGGCTATGCTGCTCGGTCGATGTCGGCAAGCTACTCGCAATCCGTCGCATTTCCGGCACCCAATGGTTGATTGCGCCGTAGCTCATCGCAACGATGTGGGGGCTCTCCGGCATCGATTGCGACGCCGAACAGGATGGAGCGAGACAAAGCCCGATTGACAGCGGAGTAAATGAAAGGCCGCGACGACGGCCATCAACACAATTCGGACGACGCGTGTGCGTCAGGTTTCTGCTTCCAGAGAAAACGACCAACCTGAGCCGAAAGGCTCTTGAGTACAGAAGCAGCCACTTGTGCCGCGCCCCGCAAGGGGCGTCGACGCCAACGAAGGTGGCACCCCGGGCGACATCCGCCTGCTGCGCACCGGCGACCAGACCGGTGCGCTCATGCTGCAGTTCCAGATCGATGAAACGGTGAGCAACGCCGCCCAATACGGCAGCGGCCTGGAATACATCGGCCCCGATATTAACGCGAGTGTCGATGGCATCTTGTATGGCGAAGCGACGTTCGTCGCGGGCGACAACACGATCGACGCCAGCGCCGGCACCGACAATGCCCAAAATCCGACGGTGAATTTCGAGCTTCTGCCCGAAAGCTTTGCGATCCCCGGCGCCGCCCTCCCCGACGTTGGCATCATCAGCACCACCTACAACGTCGGCACCCCCTCGACCGCAACCCCGGTAATCCGCGACTCGCTCGCGCTCAAGAACGCAAGTGCAACCATAGGCAACGAGGAGCTTGCGGCCGATCACAACACGATCATCCCAGCGGAGGCTATCCTGGCGAAGGCGCCGCCGGGCGTTACGATTGCATACACGATCACCGGCGGCAACAGCGCGGGCATGTTCGTGCTCACATCGAACGGTACCTTGGAGCTTACCAAGGATGCCTCGCAGGCAACTTCGCCCACCGTGTACGCCATCCAAATCCAGGCCATCGGTACCTTCGCCGATGGCACTCATACGAACACCAGTACGTGTGAGGAGGACGTCACGATCGGCCCGGAAATCGGCGTCTACGGCAGCACGATCGCGGTTCGGGGAACGAGCGACGCGATCGATCTCACGTTCGACCGGTTCACGACGAACGACGACTTGCCACTCACTGTGAACTTTACAATTAATTGGGGTAATCTGAGCGCGAGCGATCTGTACGGCGACGAGGTCAGCTACAACGCCCTAACGTCGGGCCAAATCGTGATCCCCGCGAACCAAGCGACTGTGTCGATGGTGCTCTACGCGCCGGCCTTCGTGACCGGCGACCCGCCCATCGGCAAATTTTACATCGCTCTGCAGCCCTCGAGCGACGCAAACGCGACGTATGCGACGGAGTACGACCCAGACCTGGAAACGGAAGCGAACACGCACCTTCTCGACGCAAATGCCGACAGCGTGCTACCACGCGAGACCTTGTATGTCCTTGACGGCTTGACCGCGTTCGCGGCCTACAATCCGAGTTCGGCCCTGTTGGATAAGGTGTCATCGCCGAATCCGGGCATAAGTCCAAACGATGTCCTCCAGCAAGGCCTTGGCGATTGTTATTTCATGACGGCCGAGGCGGCACTCGCTCAATCCAGCCCCATGGCGATCGTCAGCCTCATCACTTCGAACGCGGATGGCACGTTCACCGTCAAGCTCTACAACGATCGGTCGAAGAACTGGCCGGGCGGCAAGGATGCGGATGGCAATGAAATCGCGGGCTGGGTGACGTTCACCACCTCGGGCGGCGACTTTCTCTCGAACGGCTATAGCATGGCCGGCCTGAGCGGCGACTACGTGGATAGCCGCACCGCGCCAAACTATGGCGCGGTCGAAGTCTGGCCCCAATTGCTGAAATGGGCCTGGGTTCAGTTGGCGGGGTGTGGCAGTTACCAGGCCGTCTGGAGCGGCTCTCCCTCCGACGCGCTCACGGCGCTGACCGGGCTCAAATTCGGTTACACCGGCCTGGCCCGGATGTCGAACCAGGAGATCGGAGCGCTGCTGCAGCAGGCGATCAACACGGGCGAGCCGGTTTCGCTTGGGACGTACGGCGACGCGCAAGGCAAAAACGGGGCGTTTTCGCTTGGTCCGGAGAACGGCAACGTCCACTACAACCACGCCTACTATGTCAACAGCATCAATACCGACGAATTCGACAATGTGCTGTCGGTCGTGCTGATCAACCCGTGGGGCGTGTCGAGCGATGACTACCGCGTCACCGTCCCGATCGACGAATTCAGCGCGCTATTTGCGGACATTTTCTATTACTTGCCTTAACGGATCGGAGTCACTCATGCGCGGCATCGTCAGGCGCACCTTCGCATTGGTTGCAATCGCGATCGGAATCGCGCTGCCCGACTCGCGCCTTATCGGCGACGAGCCGCCAACGCGCATTCTACCGCCCGACACAGTGCAGTGGTCCGCCCCCATGAACCATGGTGGCGTTCGGGGTTCGTCGCCGCATGTGGACACAGGGCGGTTTCAATTGGCCGGTGCTGATTCATCCATGGAAGGGACCACTGTACTCCTTCCGGTCGAAACGCTGCGCACGTACTATGGCCGCTATTTGGCGGCGACCGATTGTAGTGTAACCTACGCGAATTTATGGTTTTCATACAAATTCCACATTGGCCAAGCAGCGCCGATGTTGGACGCGATGTATCGCTCCAGCGGAAATCCCGGAAACGGGATTCACTTCAAACGCCTGACCGACGATGTCTCCGTGAAGAACCTCCCGGACGATAGGAATCTCGTCATCGTGCCGGTGGGAACATCACTGCGGTTCGTGTTCTTCGGCCGCGGCGGGCAGCTGGACGAGAGGAGTAGCATTGAGGTTGTCCAACTCACCGGCGACGACACCGCGGGCAGCCCGCGCCGCGCGCGCATCACCGTTAGGACCGCGACTACGCCCCGTGAATTCGCTACGGGCGGCAAACCGGCGAAGCCTGAAGTTGCGGTCGGCGACACCATCCCGCTCGCCATGAGTTGCCAGCTCGCGGTGAAAAAAATCGTTCCGCCGGATGAGAAACGCGCGATCCTGGGCTGGGTCGAATTCGATCCGACCCCGCGCGGCCAAGAATCCGCTATCTGCAAGCATTTTGCTTCACCCAATTCTCTTGAACGACGACGTGGGGACCGATCCGGCCTTCGAGAAGCTGATGGCCGATAACCGCGTCCGCAGGGGCCTGCTTGCCCCGCGGCGAATGCGGGAGTTCCTCACTTCTCGCAAGGACCTTTACCGCGTTGCCGGGGTCCGTTGTGGAGGCGTGTATCGACGGCTACAACTCACTGCTGGTCTGGACCTTCGATGCCGACTTCCGCGGGGACGGCGACGACGGCATGCCAAAAGCCCGCGAGCAGCTTGCCGGCTACCGGGAGACCGATCGGTACTTCTCAAATCGCTTCGTGGATCTTCAGGCGATACGGTCGCACACCATTCCCGGCACATCGACGGTATTTGGCGGCGTTTCTGATTTAGTGTCTGTGACGTCGCCCGAGCAACTCTCCGGTGGAAACGTTCGCGTGTACCGGCAAAATGTCATCTGGGCCGCCATAGGCGACTGGAGCGTCGAACCGCCGACGTTGCGGCAGTTGCTCGATGCCTGCCCGATGCTCAAGCCGCCCGGCTCGCAAAAATCGCTCGAAGCGTTCATGGATGACAAGCCCGCGTGGAGCTATTCAACATTGTTTTCCGACGATCCGGCAGTGGCAGGCTGGCGGATCGAGACGCCCGCCAAAGTACGGCCGGATCTCGAGGCGCTGCTCCTCAAACTGGGTTTCAGGGAGTCGGACCGAACCACGCACGTCTGGCTGCCGCATGAGGAAAACGGCGCGGAGCGACACACATGGCCGCGCAGCTCAGACGCCGCCTCCGTAAGCATCACGCGAATCAGCGACAAAATCGAGATCGGCTACCACGGCCCGCAGCATCGCAATGGAGTGCCCGAATCGCCGTGATTGGTCCGATTTGGGCGGTTGAAAAGTCGGCTAAGGCGACAGCTAGCATATCTGGGTAAGCTGTTGAATTTCGTCGGCATGATGAGAGAACTAATCAATGAAACCACATAATGTCTTCGGGACGGTTTCGGTCGATCAAACCGCGGCTCCCGCGAGCGAAACGGTCGGCGGAATCAGTTGGTCGAGCCTCGGCAATTTCACGACCATGAGCGGCGCGACGGAAATCGATTTGTCGGACAATGCGAACGGCACGGTCGTGGCGGGCGGCATCCGCATCGTCGCGGTGCATGTCACCGAGCCGCCGGTGTTCGAGCCGGTGACCGACCAGACCACGACAGCGGAGGACGACGCGAGCATTCGACTCGGCGCGACCGATCCCGACGCCCCAGCGGCGATCTGAGCTACAGCCTGTTGAGCGGCACGCCGCCGGAACCGTAACGCGCAGGGGCCTGCGAAGGCGGAGCCGTGCTGGTTCAGAGCCTTCGGCCGCCCTGCGGCGGTTCGCGGCGGGCGGCTTTTGGGTCGAAATAGTAGTCGAGGCCGAGCCATAGGCTGCGCGCATAGCGAAAAAAACAAAGCGGAAACACGAGGCAAAAGGCGAGGCAGATCCACAACGCCTCGTCGGGCGACACCGCTTCGGTGAAATAAAGCGAGAAATAGCCGATCGTCACGAGGATTGCCGTCAGGCCGTAGTTGACATAGATCGAGCCGAGGTAGAATCCCGGCTCGCGGTCGAATGACAATCCGCATTGCTCGCAAGCGGGCCGAAGGCGGAGCCAATCGCGAAACAGCTTCTCCTCGCCGCACGCCGGGCAACGCAACCGCCAGCTCCGCCACAGAATCGTTCGTAGCTTCATGGGCAACTCGACGATACTCAGGACCACGACGACGGACGAAGACGGACGAAGACAGGAAACCACCGATCACACGGATAACGTGGATGACGAAGAAAGAATGGGCAATCGCGAAATCTGGCATATTGAGACCACATACCTTCGCCAACGGCAACCACTTATTCTTACTCGTGTCATTCGCGTGATTCCTGGTTTTCCAATCGCGGCCGCCGAGGCTTGCCCTTGATTTCACATCGGTCGTGGGGAATACTGCGGTAGCTTTGCATGTTCGATTTCCCGGCCGGCTTGTGCGGCAAACGCCTATTGGGAGGATTGCTTTGCGATATCGCGTCACTTCGTTTCGCGCTGCGGTCGGAATCGTTCTGTTGGCCTGTTTGGGATCGGTGGCAAGCGGCAAGACAGCCGCCCTGCCAAAGGCCGACGGCGGCGACTGGCCGCAATTCCGCGGTCCGACGGGCCAGGGCATTTCCAACGCCAAGGATTTGCCCTTGGAATGGAGCGAATCCCAAAATATCGTTTGGAAAACACCGCTGGCCGGCAAGGGCTGGTCGTCGCCCGCGGTGCTCGGCGGGCAAATTTGGCTCACCGCGGCGCGCGACGACGGGCATTCGCTGCGGGCGATTTGCGTCGATCGCGAATCGGGCAAGGTCGAGCACGATGTCGAAGTGTTCCATATCGAAAGGCCCGTTCACGTCAATGCGAAAAACAGCCACGCATCGCCGTCGCCGGTCGTCGAGCCGGGCAGGGTTTACGTTCATTTCGGCACGATGGGGACGGCCTGCCTGGCGACCGACAGTGCCAAAATCTTGTGGACGAATCAGAATCTCAAGCTCAATCACATGGAAGGCCCCGGCAGCTCGCCGATCTTGTATGGCAGTCTATTGATCGTGCATTGCGATGGGGCCGACGTGCAATACATCGTGGCCCTCGATAAGCTGACCGGCAAGATCGTCTGGAAAACCGATCGCACCGGCAAGCCAGACGTTCGGCCCGATCGGCGAAAGTCGTTTTGCACGCCGATCTTGATTCATTTTCAAGGCCGCGACCAGCTCATCAGCCCCGCGGCGGGCCAGATTCTTGCCTACGCCCCCACGACGGGCGAAGAACTGTGGAAGGTGCGATTCGACGGCTATTCGGTCGTGCCGCGGCCCGTTTTCGGCCACGGGCTGATCTTCTTCAGCACCGGCTTCGACGTTCCGCAATTCTGGGCGATTCGGCCGGGCGATCGCGGCGATCTTACGTCGACCAACGTCGTCTGGAAGCTTACCGCGCAGGCGCCGCTGAATCCAAGCCCCGTGTTGGTGGGCGACGCGGTGTATATCGTCAGCGATCGCGGAGTGGCGACCTGCCTGGATGCTGAAAGTGGCCATCAGCGGTGGCGGCATCGGCTTGGCGGCGATTATTGGGCTTCGCCAATCGTGGCCGACGGCCGAATCTATTTCTTCAGCGAATCCGGAGCGACGACCGTAATCGCGCCGGCCAAGGAATACAAAGAGCTGGCGGTCAATCATCTCGACGACGCGATCATGTCGACCCCCGCCGTGGCCGGCCGCGCCCTCTTCATCCGCACCACCACCAGCCTGTACCGAATCGAAAAGCTTCCGGCAGCAGGCTTGAAGACGGCCAAGGGGGAATAATGAAATGACGAATGCCGAGTGACGAAGGAAAGACGAAGCATGAATGACGAAGGTGCGTCGGCTGCGTTCCTCGCCTCGGCTCGCTCGCCGACGCTTCGGGCTGGTGTTTGCGATTGCTGTTCGCACAGCCCTTAGAAGTGCATTTCGAAGCGGGTGCCGAAGATGTCGGCGACGCTCTTGCCTTTGTTGGCGCCGGTCGCCAGCGCCAGATCGCTGTGGATGTAGTTGAACTTGAAACTGCAATTCGACGTTAGATACCACGTGCCACCGACCGTGTAATCCAGCAGCCGGCCGCCGGTGTCGCTCGTATTGCCCGGCGTGCCCATCAGGTCGTTGTTGAGATCGATGTACGAGACACGGGCGGCGAGTTCCCAGGCGCCCCAGCCTTGGCAAATCTTGCCGTCTTGTGCCCGCACGCGGAAGAACGGTTCGTAGGGCGTGACGCCGGCCACGAATTTGCCGCCGCGATCGTAGTTGTGGTTTTCGCCGGTGAGTATATACGTGGTTTCGAGATATGCGCTGGGCATATAGATTTCCTTGCCCACGAGCGGGCTAAGCAGCGTGCTGACATATTCCGACTGCACGAGCCAGGGCCCGTCGATCATCGCGGCTTCGAGTCCAAAGAGTTGAAAATCGTTGCACGGGATGACCGCGGTGGCGAACGGCGTTTCGACGTTCGCTTCCGGAACGGCTTTGAAGGTTTTGCTGTCGGCGCTGGAGACGATCGAACTGGTGTTCGCGCCGGTGTATTCATAGGCGGCGCCGAGGTGCAGCAGATAGCGGCCGTTCGTCGATTCATCGTAATAGGGTAGCTCGGCAAGACGGCAAGTGATGCCATAGTCGCCCTCGTTGCTGTATTCCACCGTCGATAGGTTCGTGAAGCCTTCGCGGAAGGTGCCGACAAACCATGTCGCATTCTTGTCGTCGGCGACGTCGTTGTACGCCATGACGCCGATGCGCCGGGCCGGCACGAATGTGTTCACGAGGGAACGCTCCATGAAAAGCAAATACTCTTCGCCTGGCTGCTCTTCCAGACTGAACGGCTCCTTGAAATAGCCAAGCCGAATGTTGCCCGCCACCGGAAGTTGGTGAAACGCCGTCCAAACGTCTTGAAACGCCGTGTGCGGCTCGGTGGAACTCAAGACCGTCAAATTTTGGGCCAAGTCGATTTCCACGCGATAGTCGATGTTCTCGTATAGATCGCCGTAAAACTGCAATCGCATGTAACGGAAGCCGGTGTAGTCGTCTTCCGTGCCAAGTTGTTTGTGGTTCTGCGGGCTTTGACTGATCATCACGTTGTCCAATAGCGCCTTGCCGCCGACGTGGAGCGTCGGGCCAGTGATGATGGGTACCGTGCCGGCAAGACGTTCGCCGTCTTCCGGCGGCAGTTGCGCGTAGCCGCCGAAATTCGCCGGTCCGGCGGCGGGCAGATAACCTGCGACCGCCTCCGGCGCTCCGGCCGGGGAATTCGCGGGTGGCTGAATCATTCCGCCGGCTTGCAACTGCGCTTCACAGCGTTCCAATCGCTCGCGGAGCTCTTCGATTTCCCTGCGCGGATCCTCCTGGGTTTGATCCACTTGGGCAGGCGGCGGGGCGAGTGCGATTGCGGCGACAGGCGGCGGCCCTGGCGGCGTGCCGACGTCCTGCTGGGCTGACGCGGTTGCCGCAAACCCCACGAGCGCCATGCTCAACACCACGGTCCAACGCTTCGATTGAGTCGCCGACATATTCATTCCCTTCCTGGAAGAGCGCCTTAAATTAGGCTCGACCGTTGAGAGCCGGATAAATGATACAGTTCCCGAATCGCGACAATCATTATCAACATTGATCGGCCATATTCACCGGAAAATTCGGAAAAACCAGCGGCGGCGAGCGGTTGATTTTCATTTTGGGCATCGGCCCCGTTATTTTTTTTCGGCGGTAGAAAAATACCAGTTGCCGTTCGCCAGCTGCTCGACCTGGCAAAGCGTAGCGGTCGGACAAACTTTCCGTGCCCGCCTACCATCCGAATGTCATGCGCGCCGTTCGACTTTATCGATCAGCGAAGGGCTGCCGAAGCCAATCGCCGTTCCTGCCAGCGGTGACGCAAGAATCGCGGGGCTCACGGCGATCCACTGCGACGAATCCTAATAAAATCCTCGGCGCAAACGGTCCGATGAACGTGCTATCCCGCACTATTGTTCCATTCGCTCAATTGGAGACCCAGACCGGAAAGACAGGCCGAGACGGAACGCCGCGGTTGGCTTTTGCCATTCTTGATTCACGGAGGATCTTTCGATGCGATTCCGATTTTTCCGACGGTGTTGCGCGGCATGGCGCAATGCTGCCATTGGGACGATGAGCTTGCTCGGCGTCGCCGGCCTCGGCCTGGCCTCGAGCGCCCAGGGTCAACAAGTTGATTATCCGCCGGTTCAGCCGGTGGCCGCGGCAACCGCTCCGCAACAGACCGGTCCGTCGCCGATCGAGGATCTCGAGCGCCGGCTCGACGAGCAGTCGCGCCAAATTCAGCAGTTGCAGACGCAACTGAACGGCGGCACTCCGAGCGGCACCCCGGCAACCGCGGCCGGTTTCGCGAGCGGCCCCTCCGGCAACACAGCCTGCCCGTGCGGCCCGGATGGCATTCCGATGTGCAAGCCGGACCCGGCCGGCCCTCCTTGCTGCGTCGAAGTGAACAATGACAAGACGCCGATGAAGGCCTATTGGTCGAGCGGCGTGTGGCTTGCGAGCACCGACGATGATTTCAAGGTGCACTTCGGCGGACGTATTCAGTTCGATGCGTTCGACGCTTTCGACGTCAGCGCGCGGGTCCGGGCCGGCATCAGCGGCGGCAGCGCCGGTTTCGGCATCCCGTATTTTGACGAATCGCAAGGCTTCCGCCGAGATCGCGTGCGTATGGAAGGCACGATCTACGACAGTGTCGACTTCGTGTGGGAATACGATTTCGCCACGGCCATGAATCCGAAGAACTTCCAGGCTGTGCAAGGAACGACGTTGGTTGCCGCTCAAGGCAGCAGCGTGTTCACCGGCACGGGCATCACCGACATGAACGTCACGCTGAAGTACATCCCGTACATTCAGAACGTCAGCGTCGGTAGCTTCCTGGTGCCGTTCAGCTTCGAATTGGCCACAAGCGATCGATGGATGGACTTCATCGAGCGATCGGCGGCATTCGATTCCTTCGTGCCCGCCACCAATTTCGCGAACTATACCCTCGGTGCGCGGACCTTCGGTTGGAACGAAGCCGAGACGTTCACGTATGCGGCGTCGGCATCCATGAACAACTTTTGGGACGGCGCGTCAGGCTTCGACTACGGCAATGATCCGATGTTCACCGGTCGCGTAACGGCCCTGCCGTATTACGATGCCTCGACCGCGGGTCGCTACATGCTCGAAGTCGGTTTGAGCGGCAACGCCTTTCATTGCCAAGCGGATCCGCTCGCCGCGGGCGCTCCGGATGCCACTCAGTTGCGGTCTCGCCTGGCGACGCGTGAATACCTCAGCCCGTTGACTCCGTCGATCACCAACACCGGTACGATCGACGGCAAAGAGCAATATACGGAAGGCGCGGAAGTGGTCGGGCAGTATGGTCCGGTCTCATTCCAATCCGAGTTCTATGCCTCGCAGGTCACCGACGACAACGGCGCCGGCGGCGTCGGCACCGAAGCGTTGGGTTTCAAGGGCTGCTACGCGGAAGTCATGTACTTCCTCACCGGCGAAAACCGCAATTACAACCGCCAGCGAGCCAACTGGGAACGCGTCGTGCCGTATGAAGACTGGGTCCGCGTGCCGGGCGAATATGGCCGCGCTTGCGGTCATGGTGCCTGGCAAATCGGTGCCCGCTATTCGTATGTCGATTTGAACGACAAAGCGGTGCACGGTGGCCAGGAAAGTGAATTCACGTTGGGTCTGAACTGGTTCTTGAACCCGAACCTGAAGTTCCAGTTTAACTACGACGCCACCTACCGCGATGAGGAAACTGTGGCAGCCGGCTCGGCGTCGAACGGCTGGATCAACGGCTTCGGCACCCGCATGTGCCTCGACTTCTAATAACATCAACCGAACTTTTTGCTTGGAGGATATTGCGATGTTGAAGATGACAACTCTTACGATCGCCCTGGCGCTGGCAGCTGCATTCAGCATGCCATCGTCGCAAGGCGGAGAGCCCTCGTGCGGCGGCGAGGCGCAGTGCGGCGCCTGCCCGAACTGCAATGCCTGCGGCAACGTTTGCTGCCCGCAATGCGGCTGCCACGAAGGCCTGGTTCCGGTCTGCCATCAATACTGGACGACCAAGAAAGTCGTGAAGTATTGCTACAAGTGCACCTGCGAAGAAATCTGCCTGCCGGGCCCCTGCGGCGCGGTGAACGACGGATTTCTCGGCCACCTCGGCTGCAAAGAGGGTTGCGGTTGCCAAGAAGGCTGCGGCTCGAAAGAGTCTTGCGGCTCGGGCACCGGTTGCGGTGATTGCTGCCACTGCCGATATCGCGAAGTGCACCACCTCGTGAAGTGCCCGTACACCGTCGAAGTATGCGTTCGCAAGTGCAAGATCGAATGGGTTTGCCCGCACTGTCATTGTGATTGCGGCTGCACGGAAACGGAAATGCCGTCGTTGGGTGCGCCGACCAGCGGCCCGTCGCCTCCGTCGCCTCCGTCTCCGCCGGCTGCCGGCAAGACGACCGCCACCGACCTCGGCGTTCCGCAAACCTCGGCCGCTCATCTGCCCGTCGGCGACACCGCTTACTCGTACTAACCAAGAAGGGATCGTTTCCATCCTCCATGGATCGCGGTTTGGCCGCAAAACTGCGATCGGCAATCTCTGGCCGGTCCGCAGGTCGCACGGAAACGTGTGGCTTGCGGACCGGCTTTTTTTATTCGGCCACAAACTGACTTGGATTGGGTCGGCGATCTGCCGGCCGGTGGTGGCATGGTTTGCCGTCGGTCCGCCTTTCTGGGCTGACGCGGCCCCATGAATGTCAGGCTGGAAAGCCTGACCTACCAGAAAACGGCCTTGAATGCCTCAAGCCGGTCTACTACGTATGATGGAGAAAGGGAGAAACCGGATGCGTTTACGATTGGCAACCAAGTTATCCTGGGCGATCTTGGGAATCGTTGCGCTCTCGATCATCAGCAGCGGTGTCGCCTGGTATGCGGCCTGGCGGGTCAACCGGCGGCTGGACCTGAATTCCAAGCAGGCACTTCCGGACGCTCGCGTTGAAGAATTGGCGATGCTGGTTCACGAGCGAAACAACTTGATCGCCGCGTATCTTCTAGATTCGGACAGTCCGAAGTGGGAAACAAGGCTCCACGAGTTGCAGTCGCGTTTCGACCGTTGGCTCACAGCCGTCCACGCCGGGGCCAACGCACCGGAACAAAAGACGTTGATTGCTCAGCTTCAACGCGCCTGGGAGGATCTCGACGCACGGCAGAATGATGTCATTGCGCTCTCCAAGCAAGGAAAACCGGCGGCGGCCAAGACGCTCTTGCTGACCGAGATCAATGGCCGGCTGACACGAGAAATCGACTCCCTCGGCGACCAACTGATTGCCGCCAACGACGCCAATCTTCGCGGCGCGATCGCACGAGCCGATTGGCGGATTCGACTGGCGACCTGGGTTGTGGTTGTCTCGGCAGTGCTGTCGCTCGTGCTGGGTGGGCTGCTGCTGTGGTTGCTCTTCTACCGAATCTTGTACCCGCTGCGCGGCTTTGTCGCCGACGCGCAGCTCTTTCGCGGCGAGCGCGAGGAGCAGGGCAAACTTTCCGACGACGATGAATTGCATCGGATGGCCAACTATCTTCGAAATCTGATGTCGGACGTAAACGACACGCGGTCGCGGCTTGAACGGAGTCGGGATCGGTTGTTGGCGGCCGAAAAATTGGCGTCCGTCGGAAGGCTCGCCGCCAGCGTTGCCCATGAAATCCGCAATCCGCTGACGGCGATCAAGATGTGGCTGTTTTCCATCCGCGAATCGGCCGAGGGCAACGGCGAGTTGAATCGGAAGCTCGGCATCGTTTCCGAAGAGATCGAGCGGCTGGAAAGCATCGTCCGCCATTTTCTCGAATTTTCACGTCCGCCAGCGGTCCAACCGCGGCCGCAAGACACCACGGTGCTCGTCGGCCAGACGTTGGAGTTTCTCGCTCCGCGGCTCGCGGAAGCGCGGGTGAGGCTCGAGCGGGCGCCCGACGGCAATCTGCCGCCGGTCTTGGCCGACGCCGCTCAATTCCGCCAGGTGCTGATCAATCTGATTGGCAATGCTATCGACGCCATGCCCGACGGCGGCGTGCTTCGCATCCAATCGGCGTCCGAAAAAGATCCCGAAGGCCTTCCGATGGTGGTGATGCGAATTGCCGACACGGGATGCGGCATGCCACCGGAGATTCAACGCCGCGTGTTCGAGCCGTTCTTTACGACCAAGGAAACCGGCACCGGCCTTGGCCTATGCATCGCCGCGCAGGTGATGGCTCGGCACGGCGGCGCCCTCGCGCTAGAATCATCGACCGATCGCGGCACCACCTTCGCCATCTGGATCCCGATCGTACTGGAGAATGACCATGGCAAAAATACTCGTCGTTGACGATGAGCGCACCGTGCTTCGCGCTTTCGAAGAAATTCTACCCACTCGCGGACACGAGGTCGTCGCCGTGCGCGGGGCCGAAGAAGCGATGCGAAGTTTGAAAGATGCCGCTTGCGACCTCGTGCTCATGGACATCCGCCTGCCCGGAATGAATGGGCTCGACGCGCTTGCCCGCATCAAAGAAATGCATCCGGCGCTTCCCGTGATCGTCATGACCGGCCGAAGCACGACCCACACCGCGATCGAAGCAACGAAGCGCGGCGCCTTCGATTACCAATTGAAGCCATTCGAGCCGAGCGAAATGCTCAAGACAATTTCCGCTGCCCTCGAGGCCTCCCGGCTGATGAAGGGCCACGTCGCGCTGGGGCCGCAGCCGGCGGAGGCATCGACCGACGCAATCGTCGGCCAAAGCCCGGCCATGCGGCAACTCTACAAGGCGATCGGCCATGTCGCTCCCACCGATGTGACCGTGCTCATCCGCGGCGAATCGGGGACGGGAAAGGAACTGGTCGCGCGGGCCATCTACGAACACAGCCGGCGCAGCCAGCAGCCGCTGATTGTGATCAATTGTGCCGCTATTCCCGAAACACTCTTGGAGAGCGAGCTATTCGGCTATGAGCAGGGGGCTTTTACCGGAGCCACTTCGCGGCGGATCGGAAAATTCGAGCAAGCCCACCGTGGGACGATCTTTCTCGATGAGATCGGCGATATTCCGCTCATGGTGCAGGCGAAGATCTTGCGGGTGTTGCAAGAGCAAACGTTTCAACCGCTCGGCGGCAACGAAACGATTCGCGCCGATGTGCGCGTGCTTTGCGCCACCAATCGCGATTTGGAAAAAGCGATCTCTGAAGGACAATTCCGCGAGGACCTGTACCATCGCTTGAACGTGGTGACCGTGCAACTGCCACCGCTGCGTGATCGCCGCGAAGACATTCCGCTGCTGGTCGACTATTTTCTGAACCGATGTGCGCGAGCGGCCGGGGGCGAGAAGCCGCCGCTCGCCGCCGATGCGCTCGAATCGCTCGTGAACTATGCGTGGCCCGGCAATGTTCGTGAGTTGGAGCACTTGGTCCAACGATTGATCATCTTTAGCGGCGGCTACACGATTCAGCGGCTCGACCTGCCGTGGGCGCAGACCACTCGCTCGACTGCGGCAGGAGATGAGAAGCCGTATCGACAACTCGTCCGGGCCTATCTCGATTCTTACAGCGGCGAACGGGCTCACGCCGATTTAATGGAAACAATCGAGCGGTTGTTGATCGTCGAGGCATTGCGACGTAGCGAGGGAAATCAGACGCATGCCGCACAACGATTGCACCTTCCCCGCCCCACGCTACACGCCAAAATGCAGAAACTCGGCATCCTCGGGCGCGGCGAAAACGAGTTCCTTTAAGGCGTGCTGCCAGCAGAACCAAGCTCCTCCACCGTCGGCGCCGTTGCCATGCCGCAAGCGCTCGAGCTTGTGGCGAACATGAGTCCGACGGCCAATAGCGCGCCCAAGAGAATGCGTCTCATAGAAATTCCCCCTTCAGAAAAGACGCTGCTAAAGCACGGCGCGACGGCTGCGCTTGATAGGCAAACTTGAGACGAGAAGAGATGCACTGTTCGTCCCAGATGCAATGCTTGTTCGTTTTCATTGTGGTCGAATGCAACCGCGGAATTTGCAGCGAAGACCGGCCATCCACGTTCAACGTCAACGACCAAATGTTGAGCCGCTCCGGCCCGTTACTCTGTCAGGTTTCCGACGGTTCGTGTCAGCTTCCTGACGGCGACGGGCATTTGGCCCGGCATTGCCAAAGCAGTTTAGTGACGATTCCCAGCACCAAAACGCCTCCGGGCCCGTCGCTTGGGGGGCTTAGCCGTTTTGGGCATCGCGATTGCTATAGAATCGACGCTCATGAGTAGCGTAGGCTCGGCCGAAAAACAATTTCTCCGCAGCCCCCTGTTCCCTTGCGCGGAGAGGGGCAGAGGTGACGGGTTCAATCAACGGAAGTTATTTTTCGGCCGAGCCTTATTCGCGAGGAGTGCAGCGGCGATGAAAGCGATGAAACAGATTCTTGTCGCCGATGACAACAAGCACATCCGTGAGTTTTGCAAGTGCGAGCTTGAGGAGGCGGGATACCGTGTCGTGCTGGCGCGCGACGGCAAGGAGGCCACTCGCCTTGCCGAAACGGGACGCCTTGACCTCGCAATCTTGGATATCAACATGCCCGTCATGGATGGCCTGGAAGCCGCCGCGCGAATCAAGGCCATCGCCCCTTCGACGCCCATCATGTTCTTCACGGCTCAACATGACAGTTCAACGAAAGACGGCCGGAGTGGCTTGGCGATGGCTCGAGTGATAAAGAGCGACGATCTCACCGAATTAAAGCGGGAAATCACGCGTCTGCTTTCGATCCCGCAAGCCGAACAAGAGTCCGATGGCTGAACAATTCAAGAGACAGTCCATGCGATCGAGTGACACGGCAGGCTCCCGACGGCGAATTCCTACGTTACCTTCTGCCCGTAACACTCGAAGGCCTCCGACATGTGGTTGATCAAAGCATCCGTCCGTAATCCGTATATGGTTGCGGCGCTTGTTTTCATGATCCTGGTGTTGGGGCTCGTCGTGCTCCAGCGCGTGCCGGTGGATATTTTGCCGGTTTTCAAAGCGCCCGCCGTGCAGGTGCTAACTTACTACTCCGGGATGCCCGCCACTTCGATTGAAAAGACGATTACGACGCGCATCGAGCGCTGGGTGGTGCAAGCGCCGGGGGCCGAACGGCTCGAATCGAAATCGGTGCCGGGCGTGAGCATCATCAAGGCCTATTTTCGCGACGACGTCGATCCGAATGGCGCCCTGACGCTCTCCAATTCGCTTGCATTGGGCACCTTGCCCACGCTTCCGCCCAACACGCTCCCGCCGGTCGTTCTGCCCTTCGATCCGACCGGCACTCTTCCGCTCGGCCTGCTTACGGTGAAGAACGACTATCTCAATGAAGCACATGTGAAGGATATCGCTCGCGTCGATGTGCGCAATATGTTGGGGGCGGTGAAAGGTGCCGTGGCCCCGGTCGTGGTCGGCGGCAAGGACCGGACGATCATGGTCTATCTGAAGCCGAAGGAGATGGAAGCTCGCGGCTTGGAGGCCCTCGACGTGATCGAGGCCCTAAGACGCGGCAATCTGATGACCACTCCCGGCACACTCTACCTGGGCGACGAGCAAATCCTGCTCGACTCGAATTCGATGGCGCCGGATGTGGAAGCGTTCAAACGGTTCCCGATTGTTACCAAGCAGGGGCAGGTTTATCTCGAAGATATCGCCAACGTCGAAGACGGTGCGTCGATCCAGACTTCGCGAGTGCGCATCAACGGCAAGGCACAGGTCTATGTGCCGATCTATCGCCAGGGCGGCGCGAGCAGCCTGGCGGTGAGCAACGATGTGCAAAAGCAGATCCCCGTCATGGAAGAAAAGCTCGCCCGAATCGCCAAGGCCACGGGTCTTGCCGGCAAAACCACGCTCAAATTCGTAATGGATCAGGCCGTTTATGTCCGCGAAGCGATCGAGAGCCTGATTCATGAGGGCGTGATCGGGGCGATCCTTGTCGCAATTATGATCCTGATTTTCTTGGGCAATTGGCGAATGACGGTGATCGCCACGATTTCGATCCCCGTCTCGATTCTCGGGGCCATTATCGGAATTTACGTCACCGGCAACACAATCAACGTGATGACGCTTGGCGGGCTTGCATTGGCAATCGGCCCCCTGGTGGACGATGCCATCGTCGCGCTGGAGAACACGCACCGCAACTATAGCCTCGGCAAATCGCGCGTCCGCGCCGCGCTCGACGGGGCCATCGAAGTCATGGTGCCGGTGATGGTGGCGACTTGCACGACCTGCATCGTGCTCGCTCCGCTCGCGCTGATGCCGGGCATGGGCGGATTCTTGTTCCGTCCGCTGGCCATCGCCGTGGCCTTTGCCATGTGGACTTCGTTTCTCCTTTCACGCAGCTTCGTGCCGATGATGTGCGCCAAGTTCTTGCCGGAGGAGCACGGTCGGGGCAACGATCCTCATTCGGGGCATGAGCATCCCGATCGTGGCGTCTTCAGCCGGGTTCACCACCGCATCGAAGCGTTCTTGGAGCGGCTGACGCACGGTTATTCGCGATTGCTGAATTGGTCTCTCGCGCATCGGCCGCTCGTGCTGACCGTGGTCGGGGTGTTGTTCATCGGCTCGCTGGGGCTTGGATTGCTGATCGGCCGCGAGTTTTTCCCCGAGGTCGATGCCGGGCAGATCACCATGTACGTCCGCTGTCCGTCGTACTACCGGCTGAGCGCGACAGAGCAGCGGATTGCCGAGGTGGAAGAATTCATCAAGGCCAACATTCCTGCCGATGAGCGCGAGATGATCGTCTCGGAAATGGGGCTCGATCCCGATTGGTCGGCGGCCTATAGCGCCAACTCGGGCCAGGAAGACACGGTCATCCGCGTGCAGTTGAATGAAAACCGCTCGCACAGCGCGCAGGAATATGCGATCAAGCTGCGCCATAATTGGGCCGCTGATCCGCGCTGCCAATACAAGAATCGGCGCGGCGCGGAAGAGCCCTTGGAAGTCAGCTTCGACACCGGCGGCATGATTTCCACGGCCTTGAACTACGGCGCCAATGCCCCGATGGAAATCCAGATCGAAGGGGGAAGCCGGACCGATGCTTACGCACTGGCCGGGCAAATCCGCGACCGGGTGAAAAAGGTCCGCGGCGCGGTGGATGCCCACGTCGTCCAGCGCGTCGACGCCCCGTACATCGTAATCGAAGTGGACCGGGCAGCCGCCGATCTGGTCGGCTTGACCACCTACGACGTGATGACGCAGGTCGTCGCCGCGATCAATTCGAGCATCTCCATCGACCGCAATTTCTGGATCGACAACAAATCCGGCAATCAGTATTTCGTCGCCGTGCAATATCCCGAGGACCCGCACCGCAACATCGACGATCTGCTGAACATTCCGGCCCGCACCGCCAACCACAGCGAGGTCCGGCTCAGCAGCCTCGTGCATTTGCATCCCACGACCGGGGCCGTGGAAGTGAATCACGTCGCCCTCTATCGGATTTTCAGTGTGCAAGTGAACACGGAGAATCGCGATCTGGCGGGAGTCGCAGGAGATGTCGACAAGTCGATCGCCGACCTGCGTCCGGCCGCGGCGAGCCATGGCATGCACATCGATTTCAAGGGCCAATATCAGCAGATGAACGATTCGTTTCAAAAGCTCTTGGGCGGATTGGCGGGAGCGGCGCTGCTGGTGTATTTGCTGCAAGTCGCGCTTTTCCGCTCATTCGCCGGGCCATTCGTCATCATGTTCACGGTGCCGCTCGGGCTGATCGGCGTGCTTATGCTGCTGTTTTTGACGCACACGACCTTGAATGTGCAATCCGAAATGGGCGTGATCTTTCTGGTCGGGATCGCCGTGAACAACGGCGTGCTGATGGTCGATTTCGCCAACCAGCAGCGCAAACTCGGCGCTTCGGTTCCCAACGCAATCCGCACGGCCGCCGCGATCCGCTTTCGCCCGATCATCATGACCTTTCTGGCAACATTTCTCGACCTACTGCCAATGGCCATCGGCTTCGGCCGCGGGAGCGAGGCGAATATCCCCTTGGCGCGGGCCGTCGTCGGCGGAATGTTTACTTCGACCAGCCTGACGCTTTTCGTGCTGCCAATCATGTACACGATTTTTATTAGCGAAAAATCGTATCAAGAGCCCGACCTGGACAAGATATTGGAGGATGATAGTTGGCGCAGTCATCCGCAGCCAGAAAGGGGGCACTCCCATGCATGACGACTCCGCCGATTTCGCCGGCGTCGGCAACGGCTGCGCGCGATTATCGCGCGCCGGCGTGAGGCAGCCGCACGATCAGCATCGGACAAGGCGACCGCCGCAGGGCTTCCTCGGTCACGCTTCCCGTCAGAAGCCGCGCCAAGCCGGTGCGGCCATGCGTGCCCATCACGATCAAATCGATCTTGTTTTCCGAGGCATATCGGTCGATTTGCTCCGCCGTGTCGCCTTCAACCAGAATATGCTCGGTCATGATCTTCGAATCCTCGGGCGGCACGACTTGCTTGAGTTCGTCCATCAGCCGCTGGCGATAGGAATCGGGTTCGAGTTCTGTCCGGACTTCGCCAAAGGAAACGTTTTCCGGTCCGAGCGTCTCGACCGCGTGCAGTACAATGAGTGTGGCGGAATTCTGCTTCGCCAAATCGATGGCCACTGCAAAAGCTAATGCCGAGCATTCGGAAAAGTCGGTCGGATGCAAGATTCGCCGCGGGGCAAACATGGTGCAGCTCCCATCAGTACACAAAACCGATCGCCCAGAAACCAGCCCTGCAGATCGGCCTGAAAAATTGCCGCTAACGCTATTATACCTGCGCGACTGCCGATGAAAGGAAATCGACTCCAAATGGCTAGAGCAATTCTCGGGAAGAGAATGATCTATGGCGGTGCGGCCGGATCCGTCGTCGTGATCGGCCTGATCTTCGCCGCGATCTTGCTATCCGGCGAGAAGGCCGTTCCGCCTGCCCAAAGAAGCGCCGCAAGCGATGCCTCGCCGGCCGACGCCAAGAACGAAATCGCTGAATCACAGGCGCGTCCTGCCGCACAAGAAGCACGAGAACTGCGAGCGGTCGAGGTCGTGCAGCCTCGAAAAAATGACCATTTCGTGATCTCAGTCGAGGAAATCGCCACAGTCCGGCCGTATTACCGGGCCGATCTTCGTGCCCGCGTCGCCGGCGACGTCGGCTATATCCAAAAGAACATCAACGATCAAGTGAAGAAAGACGAACGCCTTGTCGAGATCGAGGTCCCGGATCTGGTCGCTGAAGTCAAAGCCAAACAAGCGGTGATCCAGCAGCGGAGCCGCGAGATCGAGTTGGCCCAAAAACAATGGCAAATCGCCGTCGCCGCCGAAAAAGTCGCCCAGGCCACTGTCGGCCAACGCCAGGCCGACCAGCGATCGGCAGAAGCCACGGCCTCGTATCGCAAGCTCCGCCTCGATCGGTTCACGCAGTTGGCCAAGAGCGGCGGGGTGGTCGAATCGGTGGTCGAGGAAGAGGAACGGGATTACCTCGCAGCTCAGGCCGCCGCCGACGGCGCTGCCGAAGCGGTCAACAAGGCCGAGGCCGACTACGCTCAGTCCAAGGTCAACTCCGACGCTGCCAAATCCGAGATCGATCTGCAAAAGGCGATGTACGACGTCGCCGACCGCGACAAGAAAATGGCGGAAGCCATGCTCGGCTATGCGACCATCGACGCGCCGTTCGATGGCGTGATCGTCGAACGAAACACCAATCCCGGCGATTTTATTCAGAACGCCACGACGGCCCAAACGCCGCCGTTGATTTCCGTCGCCCGGGTCGATCTGGTGACGATTTCGATGGAGGTGCCCGACGGCTTTGCCCCCTATGTCAGCCGCGGCGCGGAGGCGGAATTTCGTGTGGGAGATTTGTTTGCCCGCGGGAAAGTGACGCGCTATTCGCCGTCGATCGAAAGCAAAGACCGCACGATGCACGTCGAAGTCGATCTGTTCAACGGCACCACGCAAGCCGAATACGACCGATTCGTGCAAGAACACAAGGCGACTTGGCCACAGGAGCGAAAGGGGGCCGACGATCCCTTTCCCATCCGGCCGGAATTCACCGGCAAATTGGTCGGCGGCGGACATTATCCTTTGCTGCCCGGAATGGTCGGCACGATGCGATTGTTTCTGCAAAAATTCGACAACGTATTCCTGGTCCCCAGCCAGTCGGTGTTTATTCGCGCCGGCCGCACATTCATCGCCCAAGTGGTGGATGGCAAGGTGAAGATCACCGAGGTGCAAGTTCAAGCCGACGACACGATGCTTTCCAAAGTGCTGCTGGTGAACTACAAATCCACCCCCAACGGCGACGAACCGATCTTCACCGATCTCACCGGCAACGAACAAATCGCGCTCGACGGCAGGGAGCTTAAGGAAGGCGAGACCGTCACCCCCACGCTCAAGGGCTGGTGAGCGAGAATTGTAAACCGCCCGCTTCCCGCAGCGCCGGCCCCCGCAGCCCTAGCGCGGCAATGGATTGACCATCACCAAGCCGTCGTTCCGGCGAAGCCAAAGGCGAGTTCAGCAATCGCATCAAGACCGGAAGACTTCGGGTCGGCATCGTCGAGTTGGAAACGGCCGAAACAATGACCGATCGCCAGATCGCGGCGAAAGTGGCGCATTTCGCCTCGATCAACTGTCATCGGACGGTTAAAGCCCGTCTACGTTCCGACCCGTTTTCTCGCACGACGAAAAGACCATCAAGAAGTTGCGATTTCGGCTCAGCGGCCGCGGCGGGGTCGGGCAAAATAGAACATGCCCAGCACGCTCATGCCGAAAAGAGCCAGCGTAGACGGTTCTGGGACGGCCGCCGCCACGGTGCCTTCGAGCAAGCTGATATTCACGGCGGTCGGGTTCGCCGCAGTTCCGGCGTTATAGACTTCGAAGGTCAATGTGTTGGTTCCAGTGACAAAGTTCGAGCCGGCCGGAATCGTGAAGGTGGTGAAGCTTGAGAACCCCCCGGGGCCCGTGCCGATTGCATACGGATATCCGTCGCCGATGGAAGCGCCGTTCAGCAAGATGTTGTCCATCTCATTGTCGACCGAGAACTCGCCCGAAATGGTGGCGGTGGCCGGATTGAGATTCGCCGGGATATTGAAGGTCGTGCTGTAAAGATAATCGCCGACTGGCTCGCCGTTCTGTCCCGACCCAGTGTCGTTGACGAACGACGAACTGTCGCTGTTGGCGCTGTAAGCCGGTTGGTCGGTCACGACATAGACGGTGGAACCGGCATTGGGGCCCGCCACCGTGTAGTGCGAATCGACGGTGTCGTTCGACGTGATCTGAGTGCCGTTCGTGCCGTCCGGGTTGTTGGGCCCCGTGACGCCCGTGTTGTAGAGCGTAAGTGCCGTGGCCTGAGCTTGGCCGGCGCCGCTTGCCGCGAAACACCCAAACACCAAAGCCGCTACGATGCGCCAGTTCACAATGGGCTGCATAATCAGCTTTCACATCACGATTGCGAAAATGCCCGCGCAACGGTCGGACCGAGAAATTCCCCGTGACCTGAGTTTAGCAGCGTGCTCGGGCGAATTCAAGGATTTGCGAGCGTCCCCCGCCTTCGTGCTTGGCCGGGCAACGGTACTTGAGCGTCTCGCGAGTGTCCCCGACTCCTGGGAGTCCCGCCGCGTATCGGGGCCGCCGATGAGACGGTGGGCCCCTTTGATGCGACTGTCGGCCTATCGCGTCGGAGCGCCAGCGAGCAGTTCATCGAGCAACGCTTGCATTCGCGATGCGCTTCCGGCGATTGGCTGCATGTCGGGCGTCGTCGAATTGCTCGACAACTGGCTCTGAAGGTCGCTGGCCATTTGTGCCAGTTCGCGGGCCAACGATTCCAAAGAGGGATCTTGGCCGTTTGGTCGAGCCAGGGCTTCGGCGGCAATCCAGTTTTTGTCGGGCAGGTTCGTGGGAGAGTTTGCTTCGGCGTGGGCCGTTTCTGTTGCAGTCGCAGTTTTTTGCAAGCCGCGCTGGATTAGTCGCACCGCCCAGCGGTTGTCCAGAAACCAGCGGACGATCGAGGCCCGGCTGATCATGCCGCATGGCTTGCCTTGCGATGTAACGACGACGCTACGGATCGGCGAGCGAATGAAACAACTGAGAACACGGGCCAACGGGACATCGAGATCGAACGTGATCACATTTGCCCGCATGATTTCGTCGACGCGGCGGTTCGGCGCCTCGGGAGTGTGGGCGACGACGAGGATGTCCTTCTCCGAGATGATACCGAGGAGATTGCCTTTCGGGTCGGTGACGGGCACCGATGAAACCTGATATTGCAATAGGTGGGCCGTTACGCGCTGGATTGTCCAATCGGCAGCGGCGCAGCAAACCATCGGAATCATGGCTTCGCGCGCGGCGACGCCATCGAGCACCGAACCACCGAAAGAGCCGCCTGTCGGCGAAAGGCTTCCGCCGGCGGTGAGCGACTTTGCCGATTCGACGCGGTTGCGGCCCCGCTGTTTGGCGGCCAGAAGGCACTGATCGGCGAGGCTCAGCAATTCGGATTTTTCCTCCATGTCGGCAAGCATCTGGGCCACGCCGAGACTGACGGTCGCGCGAATCTCGGCATTGCCTACGACCGTAACCATTTCAGCGACGTGGCGGCGGAATCGCTCGGCCCAAATCATCGCCGAAGCCTCGTCGGTTTCGGGCAACAGGGCGACGAACTCTTCGCCGCCGTAGCGGCAGATCAAATCGCTACGACGGCAATTTCGCCGCAGCAAACGCACCACGCCGCGAATCACTTCATCGCCGGCCGGATGACCATGGGTGTCATTGATCGGCTTGAAAAAGTCGATGTCGATCATCACCGCCGAGAGCGCGAGTTGATATCGGTGCGATCGTTGCCATTCTTTCGCGAGCAACTCGTGAAACGTGCGGCGAGTTGGGAGCTCGGTGAGCGCGTCGAGGGCCGCGAGTTGCGAAAGCCGCGATTCGAGCCGCAAGATCCGCGCTCCAGCCCCCAGCCGAGCCATCAGCTCGTCCCGACGCAACGGCTTGATCAGAAAATCGTCGGCGCCGGCATCCATGGCGGCCGTCAGATCATCTTCGGCGCTGCGAACGGTCAAGAACACGATGTAGATATAGCTTGGCAGGTCCAAATGCCGAACTCGGCAGCAGAGTTCGATGCCGTTCATCTCCGGCATGTTCCAGTCGGTGATCAAATACGACGGCTGATGCCGTTCGATCATTTCCAGCGCTTGCCGTCCGTCGGAAGCTGAGAATACCTCGTAACCACTCGCCTGGAGCAACGATTCGAGCAGCCGCAGGATCGCAGGATCGTCGTCGGCGACCAGCACTCGATTGAGAAGATTGATGTGCACCATCCTTTGCCCCGATGATAGGCGACCGCGATCGAACCATTCTCGAGTCGATTGTCGAACCGGTTGTCGAAACGATGAAACGATTCGCAGCCCAGTCCCGAAGCCGCGCGAAATGCGTTGTCAAGTCTCCGCGTTCGATAGCCAGACTGGAAAATATAGCTCCCGGCTGGGGAGTGGAAGCCGGAATCGGGTAAGGGTGGGATTCGGGGATCCAGGGAAGGCCAGGGGGACTGAGTCAGATGGAAGGCGGGGGAGCTTCCCTGGGCTTTACACGCGCGATGGGAGGGGAACAGTGCGCGCGATCAGCGTTGCGATAGACGCCTTTCCCAGCGGCCATATTGGGGGTCGCCGGGACGGAACGTGAACACAGCGTCGGGCAACCGTTCCGGGCCGGGCCGCGACGGAATGCGAACCAGAATTACACCGTTGTCGCGGCCTTCCAAAATCCATTGATCGACTTCATCGACATCGTTGCCAGCCGCATCGGATCCGCGATTATTCATCTTATTGTGCCGCGAAGTTCGAGCGGCGCTCCCACCGATCCACCAATTTAAATGGGCCCAGCCGGGCTGCCAACCGCGCGCGATTTTCGTCGAATCGCCGAATTAATTCTAGGTCGATTTCCGCGGGAAAAAAGAGAACGCCGATGCGAAAGACCGCAAAACAGCATTATTTCCTGGCCGCTATTCGGCGCCGCCGGAAGAGCAGCTTGGATTTTTCGCGAGCGAACGACTGCGGCAGGCGTCTACCGAAGCGCAGGCGCGCTCTCGCCACGCTCAAGCGCAAGCAAGCGGCGTTTTGCATCCAGGCCGCCGATTGCCGAAAAGCCCCGCAATTCACCGGCACTCCCGACGACCCGGTGGCAGGGAATCACGAGCGGAATCGGATTAGTCGCCATCGCTCGGCCGACGGCACGCGCCGCCCCAGGACGGCCGGCCGCGGCAGCCAATTCGGCATAGGTCCGAGTCTCGCCATAAGAAATTTGGCGGCAGCGGTTCAACACCTGCCGTTGAAAGGACGTCCAACCGCTGCTCCAAACCTGCAGGTCGGCGAAATCATCGGCCTCACCATCTGCGAAGCGAACCAAGCGTTTCTGCACGGATTCGACACAACTAATGAAGTTCGCTGCTTTTGCGTCGCACAATTCGCTCGAATAGCCGGGACCAAATCCGCTCGACTTTGCCAGACCGTTGCTCGCAGTCTCGGCGTCGGAATAGCCAAATACGAGCCGAACGAGCGACTGCTGGCGCATCGCAAACGCGATCCACCCAAGTTGCGTGGGGAAAACAGCAATTTCGAGTGACCGAGCGGCCGAATCGGAATTTTGCGGATCGACAGACAGCAAAGCGGACATGGATTCACCTAAGTCGTTCGACGGCTGTGTTCCTCACGGATGCGAGGACATTGGCCGGCTGGCTTTGACACTTCGCAGCGCTACATTTTATACTGAGAACTTGCAGCCACAAGTCGCCGGCGACTCGGCATGAATGGTTAGTGGGGCAATGCTCATTGCCATTCGGCCCATCAGCCGCTTTTGCCCAGATTGCTTGCTCGGAATGCGTTTTCCCGTGCGGCCGGTTCGGCTTCACGCGGCAGCTTGAGTCTGGAGGGATACAGTCTATGAATCGCTACGCCTCCGTTTCCGACGATTTCTACGTCAACATGAATCTCAGCACGGAGATGGAGTTGCCGGAAAGTCGCGAAACGGTGTTGCATTTCTTCGAGCGGATCCAAAAGAAGTATCCGTTGATGCGGAAATTCTATTGTCGCGACAAACGCGACTTCGTGCTCGAGGAAGACAAAGACCGAGGTCATTATCGTTGGGCGACGGTCGAATCGCGCCGCGTTTGTTCCGGACAGGTGAATCCTGCCTCGATCGACACGGCCATGGAGCAGCACAAGCTTGTGCTCGAGTTGGCTCCGTTCATGCTTTCGGTCAGCCCGTTGGATTGCGAAGCCCTCGATCTGCTCTTCGGGTTCGATTTCACTTACCGGGGGAACCACAATCAGCTGGTTGCGGAAGCTCTGGGCGTGAGCCCCGGATTGGAACGAATAATCGATGTCCCCGGGGCGACCGTCATCAACTACGAGCCCTCGGTCACCCTGGCTCTGGACGAAGATTGCCGAACTCAGGTTCGCTTGAGCATCGAGACGCGGACGAATGCCTATCAGGTTCGCACCGGCGAATATCCCGAAGATCAACTCAGCGTTTACGTCACGGCTCGGCAATACGGCAGCCTCGATGCCGATACGACATTCGTTCAATCGCTGGAAAACTTGGCGCAGATCTGCCGGGAAATGGTCGACAACTATGTCGTCGACCAGGTGCTGAAGCCGCTGGCGCGAACGATCGCCATGAAATAAAGTCCGGCTCGTTCGGCTCAACTCGTATTGGCGGGCTCGAGAATTCTTAGCCATGCACCACGGCGATCCCAGGCAGTAAGTCCAGCGGCTGCATAGGCGCGCAACGCCGGTGCGTTGGTGGCATCGACGGCCAGCACGAATCGATTTGCCCCGGCTTGTCCGGCGAGCCATTGGCCATGCCGCGTGATGTCGAGCCCCCAACCATGGCCGCGAGCTTCGGGAGTAAGGCCCATGTAGGCGAGTTCCCAGATTTTTTGCGGGTGTGCGACCAGGATCAGGCACCCCACGTCTTCACCGGCATGACGAACCAGAAGCCATCGTCGCGGATCGAATGGCCCGGCGCTGCGATATCCGGCCAAGACTTCCGCGGTGAGCCGGATGCCGTTTAGTTGCGGGCAATCGCGCGTGGCCAAATAGGTGCGCTCGACCATGGATTCCAGCCGCGCGCCGGCGGTGATCGACCATGGCTCGAATTGCAATTGCTCGGCCGGCGGCGCGGTCGGAAAAACTTCGGCCGAACTGACCAAATAGAGCAACTCGGCGACCTGCTGGAAACCGGCCTGTTGAAAGTCTTTGACAAGGTCGCTGGCGTGTGGTTCCAAAAGCGCTTGCACCAGCCGTGCGCCGCCGGCGGCAGCGATGCGCACCGCGGCTTCCAAAAGTTCGCGAGCCAGCGCTTCGAGCGGATGCGTTGCGAACGATGGCGGAAGCGACACGATCGGAGGGAGCAGATTGGCGACCCGGCCATCTTGCCGTTGGATCCAGACAACTCCAAACGGCGGATCTACTTCTGCGGCCTGCGTCGCACCGCGCGCTTCGAGCAAACCGGCGGCGTCGAGCCGGCCTTCCAGCAGCCCGTCCAAGATCGACTGCCACGGAGCGCGTTGCGCGTTGTCTGCCAGGGCGTCGACTATTCGGCGAATCCGCGGCCAGCGTTCTGGGGCGACCTGGGCGATGTAAAACGGCACTGCGTCGGACGGTTTCATCCCGGCAGGATAACCCGTTTCAAACGACCCGTGCTAGGCCGTCAACGCGGGAATCTGGTTCGGCACGTAGAGTTCGATCCCCTTGCCGGAGTCGAAATACGTGCCATCCCTGCCTGCGGCGGCAGAAGCCTGCACGGCAGCTTCGGCCCGTTTCATCAACGAAGCCGAGTCGTCGTTGCGGACTACTTCGGCCAAGCCGGTGCTCACGGAAATCTGCAATTCGAAATCCTTGCCCCGCAGCGGGCAGCGGGCGACGGCCGCACGCAGCCGCTCGGCGACGGCAATCGACTGGCTCAGCGGAGTGCCCGGCAGAAGCACTGCGAAGGTGTCGCTTTGATAGCGGGCGACCATGTCCATTTCTCGCATTCCGGCGGTCAGGAATTGCGAGACGGTGCGGAGCACCAATTCGGCTTGCGGGTCGGTTGGCCGATCGACGAATTTCTGCAGCGTGTTGACTTTCACCAACATCAGCGAGAGCTTGGTATCGTAGCGATTCGATTCCGCAGCGCGGCGGCGGACTTCTTCGCAGAATGATGTCCGATTCGGCAGTCCGGTTTGCACATCGGTGCGGAACGGATCGTTCGACGCGTCGAGCGCAGGCGCTTCGACGGGTTTCGCCGGGGCGGGAACCGGTTTGGGTTCCGGAGCCGGAGGGGAGGCCGGCTTGGGGCTGATCAGCGAGCTGGTCTCGCCGTCGTGCAAATAGCCCCGATTTCGGCCGGCGTTCTTCGCAGCGTAGAGCGCTTCGTCGGCCCGCTTCACCAGCTGCGCCTCGTTGTCTTTGCACAAGAATTCGGCGAGTCCGCCGCTAACGGTTACTTTGAGCGTTTTTCCCTCGAATTCGAATTGGCTATCGGCGATGCGCGAACAGATTCGCAGCACCCCGGTTTGGGCGTCGCGAATCGTCGACGTTGGCATGATGACGGCGAATTCTTCGCCGCCGTAGCGGGCCACGATATCCATTCCGCGGCAAGTTTCGCGGAGCACCCGAGCGACGCCGCGCAACACTTCGTCGCCGGCCGGGTGGCCGTGGGTGTCGTTGAATTTCTTGAAATGATCGACGTCGAGCATTAGCAAGCAGAAGGGGGTGCCGCGGCGTTGGAACTCGGCCGCGCGGCGGCCCAATTCCGCATCGAAGGCACGGCGGTTGGCCCCGCCCGTCAGAGCGTCGGTCAGCGCATCCGCCGCATGGACCTCGATCTGGTGGGCCTGCTCCTGCAGTTTCACTTCGGCCGACTTCAGTTGCTCTTGTAGCCGGCTATTGGCTTTGACGATTTCGGCGACGGAATCGATTACGACCGTTTCGATTTCGCCGCTTTCGGGCGTGTGGCTCGTCAATTCGTCACTTATTTCTTGGACGCGCGTGGAATGTTCGCCCACGTCGGCGGCAACGCGGCTGGCCAATTCGTGCAGCCGGGCCAACGCGTTCCTCGCCCGCTCGACTTCCTGGTCGGACTGCGGGCTCGGTGGGCTGTCGCCGGCGCCGCGGAGCCACCAGCCGATACCGACACCGGCCAACAGCTCAACCAGCGCCATCACCACCGCCAGCAAAATCAATGAAGTTGAAGTCAAGGGGCACCCATTTCGAAATCGGACGGGGATCGAGCCATAAGGATGAATACGGTTGTCGCCGAGAGCGCCACGCTTGCCCCTCTTGGGCCTCGGCCAATTGAAGAACAAAGTTCCCGCGAGCGGGCGGTTTGGTTCTCAAGAGAACTTAGGACATGCGTATTCAAAGTCAAATTCGCGATAGTAAGGATTTTCGCGTAGAAATTTGGCGTTTTTTGCGCCTTTTGTCCCGTCGCCGGCAACGCTGATTTGTGTCCGCGCAATAATTCATCCGCAGGGCCACGAAATAGCCCAGCAGAGGGGTGTTTCCTAGCTTTGATTCTTCGGGCCACGCTTGCAATTCCGGCCACGCGACCTATGAATTGAAGTGACAGAACTGGTTTAGCCGGCCCGCACGTTGTTGGGGTGTCAACCGATGATTAGCCCGGTTGCCGCCGAATTGACGAAGGAAACATTGGACCAGTTGACCGGGCGGGAAGGTAATCGCCGCAAGCGCGAGCGACGGCCCTACCATGTCTTGCAATGGGCGGCCCCGTGGTCCGACGGCAGCCCACCCCAGCCAGAAGCGTTCCGACAGATCCGCTGCCACGATATTTCGCGTGGCGGCATTTCGTATTTTTCAGATCGGCCGCTGCTCGACGAATTCTTGATCGTCGGCCTCGCAGCGGCTGCCGAGATGATCTATCTCAAGTGCCGGGTGGCCAACTGCGTGAGGGTCGATCAAGCGAGCGGGGCCTTTCGAGTCGGATGCGAATTCATCGAGCGCATCGAGCTTCCGCCCGCGAATCAGCCGCCCGCGAATCAGCCGGAGGCAACAACCGCAGCGAGATTGCACTCGGTTCGCTAGCCGAGTCTGCGATCGGCACACTAGCCCGCGGCGTTAGCGAGGAACTCGTTGACAGACGTGGCGATTTGCACCGCGCGTAGTTCCCGGTTTGCGCTTTCCGAGAAAGCTTGCTGCGATTCACCTTGAACGGGAATTCCGCGCCGTTAGCGCTCGGCGGATTCAAGTTCTTCGTGGAAATGCTCGGCGCCGTCGGCCTTGGCAATCACCGTCACGCCCCCTTCGCTGACCGTGAAGCCGCGAGCGCGGTCTTGTTCCGGATCGAAGCCGATTTGCGTGCCGGGAGGAATCCGCACCCACTTGTCGATGATCGCCCGGCGCACGCGCGCGTGCCTGCCGATATCCACGCCATCGAGCAGGATCGAATCTTCAACCTGCGCGAAACTGTTGATCCGCACGTTGAATCCGAGAATCGATCGCCGCACTTGCCCGCCGGAAACAATCGAACCCTGGCAAACAATGCTGTCGAGCGCTTCGCCGCGGCGGGCCCCGTCGCCTTGCTCGGCAAACACGAATTTCGGCGGCGGATAATTCGGATGATACGTGCGGATCGGCCAGCGGTCGTCGTACATATTCAACAGCGGATCGACCGAAATCAGGTCCATGCTCGCGGCGAAATAAGCGTCGAGCGTGCCCACGTCGCGCCAATAGGCGTCTTGCTTCCGGTTTTCATCGCGGAACGGAAATGCATATAGCCGATGCGAATCGATCAGCGAGGGGATGATATTATGGCCGAAATCGTGCGCGCTGCCGGGCCGCGTCGCATCGAGGCACAATTGCTCGAACAAAAAGCGTGCGTTGAAGACATACACGCCCATCGACGCCAGGCAATGCCGCGGGTCGCCGGGAATGGTTTTCGGATTGGGTTTCTTCTCTTCGAACCCGATCAACCGGCCATCGGCATCGACTTGCATCACGCCGAATTCCCGCGCCTCGTCCACTCCGACGCGCAGGGCGGCGATCGTCAGATCCGCTTCCTTTTGCTGGTGAAACTCCAACAGCGTGCGGTAGTTCATCTTGTAGATATGATCGCCGGCGAGGATCAGAACGTAAGTGGGCCGCTCCTTTTCCAACGTATAGATATTCTGATAGACGGCGTCGGCCGTGCCTTGATACCAATGCATGTCGATCCGCTGCTGCGGCGGCACGAGATCGACGAACTCACCAAGCTCGCGCGATAAAAGCGGCCGCCAGCCAAGGTTGATATGCCGATCAAGGCTCATGGCCTTGTATTGCGTCAGCACCAGCATCTTGCGCAGCCCGCTGTTGATGCAATTGGAAAGTGCGAAATCGACGATCCGATAGGCGCCGCCGAAGGGAACCGCCGGCTTGGCTCGATCGCGCGTCAGCGGTTCGAGCCGCGATCCCTTGCCCCCTGCCAACACCACGGCAAGCGTGTTGTGCATCCTCCTCATTCGATCGTCGTCGTTCAGCATCGGGTGCGGCTCCATGCATGCAAGCTGATCAGATTTCGAATACGAGCCCCACCATTCTACCGGTCAAGACTAATCGCTGGGAAGCCCGCGGATTTTGCGAAAGGACGGCGGAATCTGCATAAACAATAGGGCTTTCCGCCACACCAGCTCGAAGCGCCAGCGAGGCTCGCCGGCGTTTTGACCCGCAACCGCAACCAACGGAGCAGGCACGCTCCCTGTGCCGTCCGCGCGACACAGCGGGCGGCCCGCAGAGCGGCGCAGACGGCACACGTAGTTTGCCTGCTACACGATCGTCGGGGCATCGACCCACTGGCGATGCCATAGCTCGAGCACTAATAGCGACCAGATTCGATGGCCGTGATTGATGCGGCCCGATTGGTGCTCTTCAAGCAATTGCAAAACGGCCTCCGGGCGAAAATATCCGCGGGCCGTCGCTCGGGGATCCAACAGTGTTTGCCTGGCGAAATCTCGCAGTTTGCCGCGGAGCCAAGAATCCATCGGAACGCCGAATCCCATTTTTGGCCGCCGGCGGATCTCGGTGGGCAGCAAATCTCGAAACGCTTCGCGGAGAATTCGCTTGCTCCGCCCGAGTCGCTGTTTATACCGCACCGGCAGCGCCGCGGCCCATTCGACGAGCCGATGGTCCAGAAACGGCTGCCGGCATTCCAAACCGTGAGCCATCGAAGCAATATCGACTTTGACCAGCAAATCGCACGGCAGATAGGTCGTGAGATCGGCGAGCGAGGCCGCCGTAACCGGGTCGCGCCGGCCGGATCGCCGCCAAGCTCGCTGCAAGAATTCCGCCGGGTCGACATCCTTCAACCGCGAAAGTAAACCGTCGGTATAAAGTGCCGCGCGGCCGGCTTCGTTGAAGATTCCGATCCAATCCAAATAGCGCTGTTGCATCGGCAAATTCAGCACGGCCGAAAGCCGCCGCAAGCGCCGCACAATCGACCGCCTTCCGGGGTTGGCAGGCAATCGCCGCCAGAATTGGCTCGCCAACAGGCGACGCAATGATATGGGCAGGCGATCGAGCATTCCGGAGAGCCAGACGGCCCGATAGCGGTCGTAACCGGCGAACAGTTCGTCGCCGCCGTCGCCTGTGAGCGCGACCTTGACATCGCGGCGCGCCAACTCGGAGACATACCACGTCGGAATTGCCGAGCTATCGGCCATCGGTTCGTCGTAGTGCCAAGCCAATTTTGTCAGCAGATCGATACCGCTTGCCTCCACGCGCAGCACATGGTGCTGCGTGCCAAATCGTTCCGCCACTTGCCGGGCAAACACCGTTTCATCGAATTGCGCGTCGGCAAACCCGATCGAAAAGGTCTTGATTCTCCCGCCGCCGCTCCCGGTGATCCCGCCGTTTCCGCCGTCTCGGCCCGGCATCTCGCTTGCGGTTTCGCGCGTCGCACTTTTTTCGCCGCCGCCAGCCAATTGGCTCATCAGTCCTACGACAATCGATGAATCGACCCCGCCCGACAAGAATGCTCCGAGCGGCACATCGCTCTGCATTCGCAAACGCACCGCATCGGTCAGCAGCTCGCGCAGCTCGGCGACGCACTCGCGCCATGGCCGATCCACTTGCCGGCTGAAATCGGGCTGCCAATAAGCGTCGATTCGCATCTGGCCGTCGCGCCAGACGGCGTAGTGGCCGGGGGGCAGCTTTCGGATGCCGCGGAAAATCGTGTTCGGATGCGGAACGTATTGATAGGTGAGATATTCGTCGATCGCTTCCGGATCGACATCCCGCGGGACGCCCGGCACGGCGAGCAAACATTTCAACTCGCTCGCAAAAAGCAAGCGATCGGTTTCGAATCGATATACGAGCGGTTTCTTGCCGAGCCGATCGCGAACCAGCACCAATTGCCGCTGCCGCGAATCCCAAAGAGCGATGGCAAACATGCCCCAAAGACGCCGGGCAAAATCGGGCCCTTCGTCTTCGTAGAGATGGACGATTGTTTCCGTGTCGCCGGCGGTGCGGAAGCGGTGGCCCGATCCTTCCAGCCGCCGCCGCAGCTCACGAAAATTGTAAATTTCGCCGTTGAAAACTGCCCAAATCGTCTCGTCTTCGTTAGCGAGCGGTTGCCGGCTCCCGGCGAGATCGATGATCGAAAGCCGGCGATGCCCCAACGCGATCCCTGGCGTCGGCTCGCTGCCGCCTTCGATGCGGCACGGCCGGCAATAGCGGCCGCGATCGTCCGGCCCGCGATGCGCCACGAGCTCGATCATTTGATCCAGCGTGGCGCTATCGATCGCGGCGGATGGATTATTCCAGATGGCTCCGGCGATGCCGCACATCAGGCAGGGTGAGGGTGAGGGGCGAGGGGCGAGGAAGCTAGACGCGAAACCGCACGCGAGCTAGCAACTCAAGCGGCATCCGTGGTGCGCTTGCGGTTTCGCGCGTCCATCAGCAATCGAGCAATTCACCATACAACGCGGCGTGACGCTCCACCATCCGTTCCACGGTGAACTCGCTGAGCATTCTCGCTCTGCCGGCTGCTCCGAATCGCCGAGCCAATTCGGCGTCTTCCAGAATTGGCAGGGTGTGCCTCGCGAAGGCGTTACGCGAGCTGGGCCGAACCAAAAAACCCGTCTGGCCCGGCACCACCAATTCTCGGTTCGCCGGAATATCGCAGGCCACGACGGGCACGCCAGCCGCCATTGCTTCCATGATGGCATTCGATTGTCCTTCGTAGCCGCTCGCCAGCCAAAACACTTCGGCGTGGGCCATCAAGCGGGCGACATCCAGCCGTGTGCCAAGAAACCGCACGCGGTCTTCCACTCCCGTCAGCCGCGCATACCGCTCAAGCGCCGATCGCAATGGCCCGTCGCCGATGACGAGCAGATACACATTGTCAAAAAGCTTGCTCAACTGATGCATTCCCCAGATCAGTTCTTTGACCCGTTTCTGCGGCGAGAGTCGGCCAACCGTTGCGATCAGCCTCAATCCCGCGGGCAAATTCAACTCCGCGAGCAAATCGGCGTGGCCCGGCGAGCGGGGTTCGGCGCCCTGCTCCGCAGGCGGTATCCCGTTGGCGATTACGACGAATTTATCGGCAGCGATTCCGCGCGAAACATAAAAATCGCGGACCGCCGAGCTATTGGCGACAATGCGATCGGTCGACGCGGCCAAGCGGCGATCGATCGCCAATTCGTGCCACATCTTCCACCGATCGACGCATCGCTCGCTTGCCGCCAGCCGCCGCACGCCCGCTTGCCGAGCCGCCGTTCGGCCATAGCAATTCGCGGCGAAGAGCCACGTGTGAACCAGATCGGGCCGCAACCGCGCGATGTGCCGTTTCAGCCGCCACCAAGCTCCCGGATCGACCTTCCAACGCTTGTGCAAAACAGTCACTGGAATATCTGCCTTGGCCAGCGATTCTTCGAACGGTCCGCCGCGAGTCAAAGCACAGACATGCACGTCGAACCGATCGCGCGGCAAATGGCTAGCCAACAGCGTCAACTGCTTTTCCGAGCCGTGCGGATCGAGCGTCGGAATGATGTGCAAAATGCGTTTGCTCACGGTTGGCCCGCTCCCAACAATCGTTCGAATAAGGCCAGATGGCTGTGGACCATGCGATCGAGCGAAAAGTGCTCCTCGACGCGCCGCCGTGCGACCGTCCCGAATTCCGCGGCCCGAGCCGGCTCCGCAAACATCTTCTCGATGGCCGCCGCTAGAGCCGTTGTATCGCCAGGCGAAACCAGTAGCCCTTCGACGCCGTCGCGAATCGCTTGAGCATTACCCGGAATATCGCTGGCCACGACCGGCAAGCCGGCCGCCATCGCTTCCAACAGCGCATGCGACAACCCCTCCGACTCCGACGGCAAGACGAAAAGATCCGCCGCGGCCAAAACATCTTCGACATTATCGAACGCGCCGGGAAGCACGACCCGACCCGACAGCCCGAGCGCATCGATCTGGCCAACAAGCGCCGCATGCTCGATCCCCTCGCCGACCAGCCAAAGCCGTGTGTCGGCCTGTCGTGCGGCGACCTGCGCCCAAGCGGAAATCAAATTGGCCAAACCTTTCCCAGGATGCAGGCGGCCAAGGTAAACGGCCAAACGCGTGTCCGGCCCAAGCGACATCGCCGCGTTCGCAGTTCCGATCGTCGATCGGGCTTGCCGGCGACGGATCGGGCTCGCTCGCACTCCAATCCGCACACCGCTCGGAATCAGCTTCACGATCGACGACGAGAACCCCGCGGCCAAGAGTTCATCGCGAATCGCTGCCGAGGGGGCCACAACAGCCGCCGCCCGATGCACTTCGCGTCGAATTCGCATGCCGCAGCGACCGGTGGTGTGCCAATGGCAGTCGCCCCTTTCGCCGCCGCCGCTGGCTCGCAACACGACCGGGAACCCCATCCGGCGTCCGGTTCGAACCGCGACGTACGCATCGTGCTTCAATTGCGAAACGTAGGCCAGGTCGAACTCGCCGCGATGACCGCGGAGCCAAGCGGCCAACTCGCGCATGTATCGCAGCGTGCCCCAGATTCGCAGCGGCGGATGCAGGAGCCGTGCGACGGGAACTCCGCAGTGGCTAAACGTGGCGGGCCAGTTCGATTGCCACCGTGCGGTGACGATGGTCGCACGCGCTCCCCGTGCGACGAGCGCCGCCGAGAGATTCGCCACCATCGTCTCGGCTCCGCCCACCAAGGGCCAAAATCGCCGCGTGATGAACACCACTCGTGGCGAGATGGCCGCGCTGGCACGTCGATCCCCGGCCGCTGATCCCTGGCCGCTGCTCACGCGTCGCCATCCTCCATGATGGCAACATACGGCAAATTCCGAAATGCATCGCGATAATCCAGCCCGTAGCCGACGACGAATTGATTCGGAATTTCGAACCCCACGTGGTCCGGTTCCATCGACACCGCCTTGCGGCCATGCTTCCGCAGCAACACGGCCGTGCGCACGCTCTCAGGCCCCACTTGCCGCAATTGTTCGACCAATGCCGAAAGTGTGTTGCCGGTGTCGAAAATATCGTCAACCAGGAGCACATGCCGGCCGCCAATCTCGGGCAACATCGTAAGGTCGATTTTCAGCGGCCCGGGCTCCGAACCGCTCACGCGATAACTGCTGGCCTGCACCAGTCCGACTTGCAACGAAATGTCGAGCCGGCGAATCAAATCGGCCAACAGCACGATACTGCCGTTGAGCACGCCTAAGATTGTCAGCGGCTTGCCAGCGTAAACCAGCAGAATTTCATCCGCCAGCCGGCCAACGCCTTCGTCGATCTGTTCGGCACTAAGCAATTTTCGCATGGCAGGGTGCGCCGGCGGGTCGATTTCAGTCAACAATTGCCCGAGCATTTCTTGCATTACTCACGGTCGTCCAATTCTAAATAGTGGACATTGAGGCCGATAGTCCGTAAGACAAGGATTGGCCGAACAGGCCGGCGGAGCTTCCGCGAATCGCTGCCCCAGCTCACCAGAACACCTATGACAACATCCGACGGCACATGGACGCAAATCGAGCTGCGGGGCCACGCATGTGATGTCTATGAGCCGCCGCGGTTTGTTTCCACGCCGCAAGCCGAGCGGCGGGGAGCGGTGATCTATCTGCATGGCGTTCGGCTGGCGCGGCTGGCCGATTATCCGGTGTTTACCGAAGAATTCGCTCGACATAACTTGGCAGTGCTCGCGCCCCACAGCGGGCCGAGCTGGTGGACCGATCGAATCACGCCGGGCTTCGATCTGCAAATTACGCCGGTCCGGCAGGTGCTCGATCAGGTGCTCCCTTATGCGGCGGAGCGATGGGGGATTCGGCCCCCGCAGCTCGCACTTTTGGGCACAAGCATGGGAGGCCAGGGGGCGCTGCGGCTGGCCTTCAAGAATGCCGACAAGTTCCCAGTCGTTGCCGCGATCTCTCCAGCGATCGACTACCAGATCCGCTGGCGCGAGGGTGATCCAGTGCTGCGGCAACTGTACGACGATGCCGAGACCGCTCGGCAAGATACGGCAACGCTGCACGTTCATCCCTTGCACTGGCCACGGCATCTCTGGTTTTGCTGCGACCCGGCCGACGCGCGATGGCACGATAGCGCCGACCGGCTGCGGATGAAACTCGCGGCACTGGGAATTCCACACGAAACCGATCTGTCCACGAGCGCCGGCGGCCACGGCTGGGAATACTACCAGCATATGGCCCCCCGGGCCGTTGCGTTTTTGGCTGATAGCCTGGATCGCGAACGCCGCCGCGTCAATTAAGGCTTGGCCGAAAAATAATTTCTCCCACAAGCCCGGAGCCCGCATTGCAAGCAAAGATGGTTCGGATTCCCGCTTGCCAGCGATGCGGGCTCCGATGATGGCACTTTCACACGCCCGCGATGTCGCGATCAAAAATGCGATAGGTTTTGTATTTTCGCCCGCCGACGGCTTCGATCGTGCGATTCACCAAGGCGTTGTCTTCGAGTGTCCAGCTTAGCTCGGCCCCGGTGTAGCCCAGTGAGCGGCCCTGGTCGAACGTGCGCAAGATCAAGAGTTCGGCGACGCCGCGGCGGCGATATCCCTCAATGACCCCCAGGGCAAGCAGCCGGCATGTCTTGATCCGCTTCAGTCCGCGCAGCAGCTTCCACAACCCAATCGGCAATCCATAATGGAACAGGCGGCCATCGATGTCCCGCAGCGCTTCGTTGATATCCGGCAATGAAAGCGAAAATCCCACCGGCCGCCCTTCCACCTCCGAGAACAGCATCAACTCCGGCTTGGCGAAGCGAACCAACTCGCGGGCCATATACTGAAACTCGGCTTCCGTCATCGGCACGCCGCCCCAATTGTCTTTCCAGGCCTCGTTGAAGATCGTCCGCAACCGCTGCAATTCCGCCGGCAGGTCGTCGCGCCGCAACGGCCGAACGCTGACGCCGCCGCGGGCCGCGACCCGCTCGACCCGCGCCCGCCAACCCGCATCAATTTCGTTGTCCACGCGGTCGAACCACCATGCGAAGAGATCTTCGGCCTTCGTCAGTCCGCACGATTCGAGCAGTCCGCGATAATAGGCCGGATTGTGGTTCATCATCAGCCGTGGCGGCGTATCGAATCCGTCGATCAACAGGCCGCACTCATAGTTTGTCGAGTAGTTGATGGGGCCCATGATTCGCGTCCGGCCGCGGGCGGCTAGCCACGCGGCCGCCGCATCCAGAAGCGCATGCGCGACGTGGGGATCATCGGCTGATTCGAACATGCCGAAGCAGCCAACATTGTCTGCGTGCTTGGCGTTGTAAAGGGGATCGTCGCTTACGAGAATTCGCCCGACCGGTTCGCTACCGCGCCAAGCCAACAGTTTTGTCGCGGCGCCGTGGAGGTAGAAGGGATGCTTGCGCGGATCGAGAAATTCTTTCCGCTCGATCCGAAGCGGCGGCACCCAACAAGCGTCGGCCGCGTAAATTCGTGCCGGCAATGCGAGAAACTGGCGTCGATCCCGCCGGGAATTGGCCGGCCGCACGACAATCGTTCGGCCAAGCCTTTGAGGGCGTTGGACGGTCTCAATACTCACGTCCATGCACCTCATAAAACGGCCGGCCTTGTGCCAGCCAGAAAGAACCTCTTCATTGAACCATACGAAGTTCCTCCGCCGAAGGCAACAGACCAGGGTCCGTCAGATCATTCACGTGTGCCACTGGCAATCGCAGTCTGCCAGTGCGGCGCCGCGAGACGACCGTCACACTACCAGGGAGGGCCAAACCTAATCACACGTCCGGACGGCGACGATCGATACACAGTCGAGCGTCCCGCGGCGGTTCTCATTGGCAGACTTCGCTTGCCAGTGGCACACCCTGGTAGAGACCAACTTGATTAGACCGTAAAATTCCCGCCAGGTTCGACGGCGTGCGGGATCGATTGCGTATGGCCGCGGACGCGCTCGGCCCATTGCTGGGCGTCCTGTTTGATCACCGGCCAAGTGTTGTAATGACTGGGCGCGACGTGTCGCGGATTCAATAGCTTGACGGCTTCCAGCGAGTCGTCAGGGCCCATCGTGAACAAATCGCCGATCGGCAGCACCGCCAAATCCAAGCCTGCGGCCCCGATCATCTTCATGTCGGAAAAGAGGGCCGTGTCGCCGGCGAAATAAAGCCGCTGGTCGCCCACGGTCAGAACATATCCGCCGGGAGTGCCCCCAGGAGTGCCGTCCGGCAACACCGAACTGTGATGGGCGATCGTCATCTTTGCCCGGCCAAACGGCATCGGCATCGATCCGCCGATATTCATCGGTAGCGTTTTGGACACGCCCTGGTTGCCAAGCCACTGGCAGATTTCGAAATTCGCGACCACGGCGGCGCCGGTGCGTTTGGCGATTTTCACCGCGTCGTTCATGTGATCGAAATGGCCGTGGGTGAGAAAAATAAATTCCGCCTCGACATCACCGGATTTCGCCGCGGCGGCCGGATTGTCGTCGAGATACGGATCGACGAGAAAGCGATGATTGCCGGCCGCGACCGACCACGTGGCATGCCCGAGCCAAGTCAATTCGATGGCCATGGATGATCTCCTGTCGAGAACTGTTTCGCGCGTGTGCTCAATCCAATCGTTTTATACGCCGCGCCGGACAGACGACCCTAGGGGCGCCGTCCGCCAAGTTTTTGGAATTCGGTCTCGCCGCAGCACATCAATCGATCTTTTCCGCGGCAGAACTCACACCCAGCCGGCGGCGAATTTCCGCGGCAAGCAGCATCATCTGGAGCAACTGACCCAACGAGCTTTCCTCGTGCGAGGGGAGGTGAATCACGCCACACCTCGTGAGCCATCCGCCGTCGGGCTTTTGAGGACTTTCCGGAACCAAAAGCCGGTCGCGGCGAAGCGCATCTACGATAATCTGGGTGGCGAACCCTCCTCGTAATGGATCGCCATGGTATTGCAACTCATGTTCCAATTGCCTGCCGCGTTGCAACTGGGATTCGGTGCACCACGTTGCCGTTGCTGCCAAGGCGCTACTTTGGGCCACGATCCCGCCGCCGACCGAGCTGTCCCAGCGCTCAGCCACATGCGATACAGCGGCGAAATCGAGCGCCGGATTATCGCCGGGCGGCGCGGTACGAAATTGTTCGCCGATCATCGCGGCCCCTTTGAGCAACGCCACGATATCGATGCCCATCGCGGCCGCTGGCACCAGCCCGGGAGCCATCAACACCGACGCTGGCGCCATCAAAGCGGTAGGCGGCGAAAACCGGTCGTGGCATCCGATGGCAGCGACCAATTCTACCACGCTGCTTTGGGCCACCGCGATCGGAACCAGTAATTCGGCCGCGGCTTCGCGATCGCCGCCGCAAGAGCGCTCTAGCGCCGCGAGCAAGCACGGTAGTGCCGTGGGAGCGTCTGGCTTGGCGGTTCCATTGCCGTCGCAATCGATCGCGATCAGCGCCCAGCGTTCTTCAACCGTGGTGGCGCGTCGCGTGTGGCACAGCAAATCGAGCAGTGCCTGCAAAGCATCGTTGTCGAAGTCACTCCTATTGGGGCCGCCGCCGACAAAATAAATCCGTGGTCGGCCGCCGCGGTCGCCGCGCGAAAGTTCGTTGTGATAAGGATGGCAAGCGGCGGCGAACAATGCTCGCACACCCAAGAGACTGCCGTGTGCCGAAAGAATGACGACGCGATCGACCGCCTCGCGCAGCCGCTTGCCGAGAGCGAGCATTCTGCCAAGCTCACTTTCGCGCCGCGACCGCTGATAATCGGCGAGCATCCGTTGCGGCGAATCGACCAAAGACAAATTCTCGCCGGGCTGACCTTCCAAGTCGCCGAACAATTCGCTGCGCGCCGCCTCGAATCGATCGTGGACCGCGATCACTTCCGTGCGGCTAATCGCTGTGAACGGAACGAAGCGTCGCGCCGGATCATATCGCAACGGTGCGAATCGTGGACCGAATCGGTTGGATGTCATCCCGGCAATCCGACGTTACGAATTTCGATTCAGGCGACGATAGGCGCGTGCGCGAGCAGCCAGTCTTCCAGCACGATTTGTCGAATGAGCGGCGCCCGCAGCAGCGCACTGCGCTGCGGCAGCAGCCGGGCGAGCCAAGGCCGGCGCACCGCGCGCGACATCGCCCGCATCCCGAGCCCCGAAATAGAGCGATCCGCCAACAGCCCGCGCACATTCTCGCTGACGCGCGTGAACGTGGCCGGCCCCAGGTTCGGCTCCGGTCCGACGTGCACGACCACTTCGACGCCCTGCGCCAGCGTCTCATAGACCGCGTCCCAAAGCCGTTGCGGATGGTCGATCCATTCGGCCATGAGTTGCCGGCAGTTGGCGTCGTCGTAGCTGAACTTACCGGTGACCAGCGAAAGAACCGGCGGCATCGGCGCCTTCATCCCGGCATGGATCGTGTGCATCATCACCGCGGCGCGGTTCGGGATATTCCGCTGCCAGACGATCGGCGTGTGCAACGGCGGCCAGAGATGATCGTTCTTTCGCAAATGCAATCGTTGCGGCAACCACTCCGGCATCAACTCGGCAAATCGATCGATCGTTTTGCCTTGGCCATGCAAAAGCAGCGAATTCGGCGACAAAAAAGCTGAGATGCCGATCACGCCTTGGCCCGCCTGGTTGATCCGCAAGCATAAGCGTTCGACCGCATGGCCATCGACGGCGGGGCCGCGCGAAAAGAGCACTCCCAAGGTCGTGCCCGCCGCCAGCTCGACGCAATCGGCCGACACTGCCAATGGCACGCGCAGGGCGTCGGCTAGATTCATCGCTCCGCCGGCCACCAGGGCCGAGATCTCACCCAGGCTGTAGCCATAGCCCATCCGGGCCTGCGAATAATCGATACCAAAAAAATCTCGCAGCAGGCGGATTTGCGCCAATTCCATGGCGACGATCAGCGACACCGCCTCGGCATAACAATTCAAATCGGTCGCTTCGCGCCGACGAACGCGGCCTACCAAATCGACCCCTCGACCAATCGAATCGGCGCAGATCTCGCCGGCTTCCTTGAGAAAAGCTTCGACAACCGGGCCATACGCGGCTTGAGCCAGAAGTTCGTCGCTGCGGCCGAGATTTGTCGTGTTGTAGCCGCGGAAGAAGAACGCCGTCGTCCCGAGCCGCCATTTCTCGTAGGAATTCTCGCTAACGCTCATGGTGGACCAAGCATCCGATCGATTGCACAGTCGCGAAAGTATGGAATTCACCGGATTCGGCCATGCCGACCGGCTTCCCAGCCGTGTCGCTAGTTTTTATAGTAATTGAAGCGATAGGAAGAATGAACAACCGTGCATGCGATCGGTCCTTGGCTCGATCGGCGTAAGGCTCGGCCGAAAAATAACTTCACCACAGCCTCCTCTCCCTTGCGGGAGAGGGCAGCATGGGAGGTTCAAAAAACGGACGTTATTTTTCGGCCGAGCGTAAGCTCATGCATGACGACGGCTCAGCGCGGGAGCGCGACCGCGCGTCGAACACTGATTTTCCGGCCCATGCCCATTTTTGCAATTGGCACGGCACGACCCGTTGCCACACTCGTCTGGACAAACTATGACCGATCCGAATTCCGCCGACCATTGGAATCTTTTGGCTGCCGAAATTGGTGCGAAACCTGCCACCGAAGTGCCGCAGCAAACGCCGCCGCACCCAGCACCGCCACTGCAAGCGCCGCCACTGCAAGCACCGCCGCGCCGCCCACGCCAGCCCGCTCCGCCAAAGCCCGCCCCGGCATCGCTGGCTAGCCCTCAACCGGGCGGCGGCGATTGGAACGAATTAGCTGCTTCACTGGGAATCGAGATTCCGCCCGAGCACCAGCCGCAGCCGGCGGTTGCTCGTCCGTCGACTCCAGTTGCGCGGGCGGTTGTTCCACAACCCAATGCCGTTCCGCATCGCGCGACGCATTCCGCTTCGGCGGCCGCCGAAGCGCTCGGAAGCGGTATGGAGTCGACTGCCGAGCGCGCAACATCGCACAGCGAAAACAGCGCGACTGGCGAAGAGCGCACCGTCGCGGGGCTCGGCAATGCCGAGCGAACAAGCCATGAACGCGGCCGACACGAACGTGGCGGTCGAAACCGCGGTGGACGTGACCGCGGTGGACGTGATCGCGGCGGTCGGGACCATGGCGACCGTGATCGCGGCCGGCACGGCGGCCGCCATGAGCGGCCCACCGAAACCAATTTGGAACCTGCTGCCGCTCGCAGCGGCGAGCAACCTCTTCCGGAAACCGACGATCATTTCGGGTTTGTCGAAGAGACAATCGAGACCATCGAGGTAGATCGCTTGGAATTGGATGTCGCGGGAGGCGAACCCCAAAGCTCGCTCGACGAGCGGGCGCCGCGAGATCGGCAACATAGCGATTCCGACGAGCCGCGCCGCGGCGGCCGACGCCGTCGGAGGCGTGGGCGACGAGGCGGCCGCGAGGAATCTCGCTCATCGTCGGAAGATCGCAAACTACCTGCGGATCGTGATTCGGAAGTCGCATTGAGGCCGGCCGAACCGTCCGATGAATTGGGTGAACGCGAGGCCGAGAGAACCGCCGAAACGGAAAGTCGGGAAGATCAACGCGAATCGCTCGATTTCGACCATGCCGGCGGCGAGACGGAGCAGGAGCGGGAGTCTCGCAGTGAGCAAGAGCAATCGTCGGACGGTCGGCGGCACCGTCGCCGTCGCGGCCGCCGGGGTTCCCGTGAAGCTGGGGAATCGCGTGGCGGAGAATCGCGTGGCGGAGAATCGGCGCAGTCGTCAGGAACCGAAAAGCCTTCGCGGCACGCGGCCTCGCGCGGCGATGATGACGATTCCGACGAAGAGATGCGCGACGACGATCAACTCGCCGCGTTGCCGTATGGTTCGGCTGAGGACGATGATGAATCGCATGCTGGAAAAACCTCGGGACGCGACATTCCGAATTGGGGCGAAGTCGTCGGGATGATCATTTCCGGCAACATGGAATCGCGCGCCCGCTCGCCACGCGGCGGGCAGTCGGGCCGGGGCCGCTCGGCAGGACCGAATTATGGCCGTTCGCGAGACCGTGACGAAGGCCGCCGGCCGGAGGAGCGGTCAGCCCGTCCGTACGGTGGCGGCCGGAGCAGGTCGCCGGAGCCCAGCTCGCAGCCGATGCCGCCAGTGATCAATCCGCCGGTTACCAATCATCCGCAAGGCACCGCGGCGTTTGGCGAGAGCGCGCCAGGCGGCGCCGAAGCCAGCAGCCCAGCGCCTGCTTCGGCGTCAGCTAACGCAGTGCCCAGCGATGCGGCGCCGGAAAGTCCCCTGCCAAGCAGTCCCCTGCCAAGCAATCCCGCGGCGAGCGTAGCGGCCATCATGGGAATTAGCTTTCCTAGCAGCAATTTGGTGCCGCCGCGTCCGGCTCACACGCCCAGCGAAAGCGCTCCGCAAAGCTCGAGTTCCGCTGTCGGCGGCAAGCAAGCTTCGCAGCCGGCGCGCGATCCCGAGCCCTTCGGTGGCGAGGCGGCGCCACAATAAGGCCGCATGCGGCTTCTGTGAACGATTCGTTAGCGCCGCTTTACCGGTGGTTGCTGGAGAGTGTGGGATGGCGCCAAAAGCGGGCGCGCAACGGCCAGCCCGAGCCGTGACGGCGCGGCCTCATTCAAGACGGAAACACCCCTTTTCGGTAGGGCTGCGACGTCTTGTCGCGGCGACTTTCTCAGCGCCATCGTGGGTTCCGTTTTTTCCGGTCTAAGATTCCCGATCGCATCGACGCTTTTGAACTCCCGGAGGAGAACCAGCCCGCCGCGTCAATCCCAAGTCGTTGCAATTATATGACTTGCGACTTGGGAGTTTTTCCATCCGCAGCCGGCCCGGCGATTGGTAAACAGATTTTCCACGGCCGGACGCATCTCGCGAAAAAAAAAATTCACCTTTCCGCCGACTTGTCGCACCCCGTTTTGCGAGGATTTTGCAAGCCCGCCGCAAGCCGCCTCGCGGGATGCTCGCGCACCTCCCAGAGGACCGTTTGACAGCGATGCTAGCAGACGTACAATCGGCATCTCGTTGGTTGAGGAAAGTTCCCGTTGGGCAGCGGGGGATCAATCGGGTTTGTCTCTCGTTCGGGTCGCGCGTCGCTGACGCCAAGCCGGTTTGCCAGTTGGTTGCATCTGCGTTCGGGGTGCGCGCGGATAGACTGTCTACACTACTCGGTCAGGAAGAGACCATGCACGATAAGGAAGTCGTATCGGCCATACGCGCTTCGTTGGCCGAGAAGGTGGGTCAGGATCGGTTCGATCTTTGGCTTGGCACGGCATGCCGTCTGTCGATGCACGGCGACAAGCTGTTGGTGGAATTGCCAAACCGGTTTTTGCAGAACTGGGTGCGGTCGACATTCCGCGTCGAGATCGAGGCGGCTTGTGCCGAAACGCTTGGCAAGCCGATAACCGTCGAGTTTCGCGTCGATGCGGCGCTGGGGCGATCCGCTGCCCCTTCGCGAAACGCCAAGGGCGGCTCCCATCGGGCAGCGGCAGGCCATGACTTCTCCGAGCCAAGTGCCGGCGCCAGTGCGGCAGGCCACGCGGCGAATGGTGTGGCGGAAGACGGCGCGGCTCCGGTCTCGCCCGCGGCCGGAACCCGCACCGCAGACGCCTTGCCGAAAATTCCCCAGTCGCCGGATGCTCGCAACAACCACGCCACCCACTCTCGGCGCCCCGCGACGCTTCCGATGAACGGATCGGCCGGCGGCGCGCATCGGCGAAGGTTCTCCACGCTCGATGAGTTTGTCGTCGGTGCGTCAAACCGATTTGCATACGCATCGGCGCAAATGGCGGCCGAGCAGCCGGGACGGGTATCGCCGCTGTTGATGTACGGGCCGACGGGCGTCGGCAAGACGCATTTGCTCGAAGGCATTTGGAGCGCGGCACGGCGAACGCGTCCGGGCATTCAAGCCGTGTATCTCTCGGCCGAGCAATTTACGATCTACTTTCTCGAAGCGCTGCGCGGCGGCAGCGGATTGCCGAGCTTCCGCCGAAAATATCGCGGCGTCGAGTTGCTGATCATCGACGGATTGCAATTCTTCGCGGGCAAAGAGGCCACCGCAAACGAATTGCTGTTCACCTCCGACACGCTGTTGCGCGAGGGGCGGCAACTGGTGTTCGCAGCCGACCGCTCCGCGACCGAGCTACGCGGATTGAGCGACGAACTCGTGGCTCGACTGTCGTCGGGCATGGCCTGCGAAATCGACCCGCCCGATTATCCGACACGGCTCGGTATTCTGCGCCGATTAGCGGAATCGCGCGGATTGGCGCTGAGCGACGATGTGGCCGACTTTGTCGTCACGCATTTGACCAGTCATGCCAGGGAACTGTCCGGAGCGCTGAACCGATTGGACGCCGCGGCGCGGATGCTGCAAGAGCCGATCACGCGTTCGCTGGCGGAGGAAGCGCTGGCCGAGATGATCCGCCACAACGTGCGGGCGGTGCGGCTTGGCGACATCGACAAGGCCGTTTGCGAAGTGCTGGGATTGGATGCCGAAGCGTTGCAATCGGGCGGGAAAAGCAAGGAGTCGGCCCATCCGCGCATGCTCGCGATGTGGCTGGCCCGCAAGCACACGCGGGCCGCGTTGGCGGAGATCGGCCGCCATTTCGGCCGCCGGAGCCACAGCACGGTCGTGTCGGCGCAGAAGACCGTCGGCGGCTGGGTGGCAAACCAATCGACGCTGGATCTTTGCGGCCGGCGCTGGAACGTCGAAGAAACGATCCGCCGCATCGAAGAGCGACTGCGGCAGGCGTGAACGGAAGCGCGCCGCCGTGTCCGTAACCGCCCGAAATCGTCGCCGCGCGCACCGAATGCTCGGCCGCACCCGCCCCGAAAATTCGCTCATTCCGCGGGAGAAGCAATCGCCGTACTTCGCGGCGAAAACCGCATCGAAAACTTGGTCCCTTCACGGATGGCAAGTCGTTGATCGCCGCCGATGTCTACGACCAGCTGTGGGACGACGCCGCGCTGTGGAAGGATGTGTTGGTCAATCAATGGGTGTTCGCCGTGGGCACGCAATACACCTGCGGCCTGTACAAATATCGCCTCGGCTACGCATCCAACACCGATCCGATCAATCACAATGGCGGCGCCAATCTCGACGGATATCCGGTCGGCCAGGCCAACGTGCTATTGTTCCAGGCCGGAGGCACGCCGCTGGTTTACCAAAATCGGCTCACGTTCGGCATCGGCCGCGAACGGTTTTTGGTTTCCAATCTGGATGCCGACCTGTTCGCCGGACTGCTCTTCAAGGGAAGCGAAAACTTCGGTCCGGAGACTTCCGCTTCGTTGGTTCTCTATTATGTCGGGCTGGGGGCTGACGTGGAAATTCGGCGACTGCTCGGCCGGCCGTCCGACTGCGGCCAGGTTGTCCGCATTGCGAATAGTCCATCGCGGCGTCGCGGCGTCGCCGCTTTCTTCGCGAAGGAATGTCGATTCGCCGGCGCCATTCGCCACTGGCGAATGCGGCTGCGCGGGGCCATAATCGTGCCCGCGGCGAACCGCCGCAAAGACGATCGCTATGTCGGCTCATCGCACGGTTTCAAGGTATGGTTTCTCACCGACTTCGTGATGGAGATCGTTTGCGAGGCGTGTGGAAACGCAAATCGTAGCAGGCTCACTCCGTGTGCCGTTCGCTTTGCCGGTTCGCTGTACCCTCTCACAATGTCGTCCGCGGTCGTTCCGCTGACGGCACACGGAGTGTGGCTACTACTTTGGTTGCGGCTCCCTCTTGGAGTAGAAACATGCGATCAATGCTCTCGTCAAATTTGCTGCGCTCGGCGAAATGTTGTAACGCCGCGCCGTGTGTCGCACTTCTTTTCACAGCGCTTCTTGCCGTTGCGCTGGTCTCTGCCGCGAAAACCGCTCGATCGGCGGAGCCGGCAGCCATCACTGCCGACGACGCACTTGCAAAGCTGCTTAAAGGCAACGCGCGATTTGTGGCCGGGAAGTTGCACTCGGTCAGCACCGAAGAGCTTAAGGAACGCCGCGCCGAGGTCGCCCACGGACAAAAGCCGTTCGCGGTCATTGTCAGCTGTTCCGATTCACGGGTGGGACCTGAAATCGTGTTCGACCAGGGGCTTGGCGATATCTTCGTGGTGCGCACGGCCGGCGAAGTGGTCGACAATGCCGCACTCGGCAGCATCGAGTATGCGGTCCTCCATTTGGGCACGCCGCTTATCGTCGTGCTGGGCCACGAGCGCTGCGGCGCGGTTGCGGCCGCCGTCGCCGACGCCAAAGAACCGGGCCATATCGGCGACGTGATCAAGGCGATTCAGCCGGCCGTGGCAGAAACGAAAGGCCAACCGGGCGATCCAGTCGACAACGCGATCCGCGCGAATGTCGGCGATGTCGTCCAGCGGCTGAAAACGTCCGACGCGGTCCTCGCCGAGCGCGTGAAGCGCGGGCAGCTCAAAATTTCCGGAGCCTACATCTCGCTCGACACCGGAAAAGTGGAATTGCTCGGCGAACCGTCCGCGAAATAAGCGGCTTCGATTGGCCGCACGAGATCAGCTCGATGGCGTATTCGGCGGGATCGCGGAGCCGGGCGTACCGATGGTCGGTTGGGGATAGACATTTCCGCCTGCGGGCGCGCGACTGTTTGGCGGGCCGATCGGGGCCGTGATGCTCGGTTGGCTTGGCGGAAAAATGTAGTTCGGCTGGCCGAGCGGCATCGTGTAGTTCGGCGCGCCGGAATAATTCGGCGCTCCAGAATAGTTCGGCATCCCAGGTTGCGGATAATAGCCGGGCGAGGGCAACGCCCCGGCGGCGCTTCCCGGCGGTGGAACCAGCGGCGCCGGTTGCAAGCTGCGCGGTGGCTTCGGCACGATCCCCTCGGCGGCCTGTTCGGCCTTCACCGCTGCTCGCAGCGCATCGGCTCGACCGGTAAGCTGCTCGTTCGGAACTGGTATCGCGGGCCGCAGATCGTAGGTCACCACCCGCAGATCTCGGATATGCCCCGGTATGAGATTCTCCGACACAAAATCGGCAGGGAAGTATTCATACCACGGCGCGGGGATCGGTTGGTTGATGACCAAGGTTTCGTAGCCGTCTTTCACCAATCGGATCTTGCGGGTTCCGTAGTAGATGAACGACGTCGCACAGGGAGTGATGCCGATCTCGTAGTCGTCGACATACAGCAGCGCTCCCGGCGGATTGCTGCGGACGATCAATCGGCGTTCGACGCAGCCGGCCTGCGAGGCGGTGAAGACGATCGCCATCGCCGCGGCAAGGCCGGTGCGCCATCCGATCGCGCTATGCAAACGGTGTAGGATACGCATTGCTGAGCGAGCCGAGGTCGAACGACCGGAAGAAGCTGAATTCGCCTATTTGAGGCGGCGGGAGTATAGTGCCGGCTGTCCCAAGCAGCCAGACCGAAATGGTGCTCAAGCCGCCGAGCGGAACTCGTGGTGCTTCCGAAAACCGGGTTTTGCCCATCCCACCGGCCTTCGGCGGAATAAACCCACCCGGCGCTATCATCTATTCCGTCGCTGCGAGGTCAACTAAAATGGTAAATTTAGCAAGCCGATTCGGATGTATTCGCCCTGGCCCCGGGGCTACGATAAGCGTGCCGCCGGCGGACGAAATGCCGCAGGCGATTCTTTGCAAACAGGTCCACGATGGAACAAGGGCTGAATTGGAACGACTGCCTTGCGCACGTCGAGGCCACCGATGTCGGCATGCGGCGGTCCAATAACCAGGATTCGTACGCCGTGCTATTGGCAAGCGATGCCGATAGTTGGCAGCGTCGTGGGCATGTCTTTCTCGTGGCCGACGGCATGGGGGCACATGCGGCGGGCGAGTTGGCCAGCAAGATGGCGGCCGACGGCATTCCGCACAATTACTACAAGCTCCGCGAAGAATCTTCGCCCGACGCGATCCGCAAGACGATCAAGCAAGTCAACGAAGAAATCCATCGCCGCGGCCAGGCAAATGCCGAGTTCCACGGAATGGGCACCACGGCCAGCGTGCTCGTGCTGGTGCCGCAAGGGGCGCTCGTGGCCCATGTCGGCGATAGCCGCGTCTATCGGCTCCGCGGCGCTCGGATCGAACAGCTTACGTTCGACCATAGCCTCGTGTGGGAGATGACCGCCAGCGGGCAATACAATCCGAGCATGCCCAATCTGGTTCCCAAGAATATCATCACGCGCTCGCTCGGACCGCACAAAAATGTGCAGGTCGATCTCGAGGGGCCGTTTCCTCTGGAGGTCGGCGACACATTTTTATTGTGCAGCGATGGATTGTCGGGCTTGGTGAAAGACGAGGAGATGGGTGTCATCATGGGCACGCTGCCGCCGGCGGAAGCTGCGCAGGTGCTCATCGATTTGGCCAATTTGCGCGGCGGCCCCGACAATATCACCGTGCTGATCATTCGCATTACCGGCCAGGCGATGACGGCTCGCGCCAATTCGCAAGCCGCGCCGCTGGCGTTGGCCGACGAGCGGGCAGCGCAGGCGGCGCCACCGCCATCGACCGCAAAGTTCTGGTGGGCGGCAGCCCTTTGTCTCGCGGCGGCGGTCGGGCTGGCAGCGATTGGCTCGACGCTGTTCAACATCTTGGCGGTGGCAGCCGTGATCCTGGCCGTTGTGCTCGGCACCTGGGCATTCTTGCAACGGCTGGCACCCGAAAAGCCGGTGAATTATTTGGCCCCCGGCGCCCGCTTGGGCCGCGCTCCGTATCGCGCCTGGGATTGTCCGCCGAACGACGCGATCGTTCGCAATCTGGGCCTGTTGATCGATCAGCTTCGCGAAGCGGCCCGCGACGGCAAATGGTCGGTCGATTGGACGAAGTTCAACGCCTATAGTGCTCAAGGCAAGGCGGCCATCGATCGCCGCGATTATGCCCAAGCGGTGCGCGAATATGCGCGTGCCCTGCGGTTCATGATGAACGAACTTCGCAATCAAAACCGTCGCAAGCCGTCCGACGACAGCGACGTACTAACGGCGTAGCCGGCCCATTACCGGTTGCAGCGGAATGGCTTCCGAATTGGCGGGTGCCCCTGGGCTAACGCGTCGCGCTATGATGCACACGGCCAGCCGGGCCAGCACACACGCTCGTCAAACCGGTCTGCGGCCGGGTGTTGACGGGTCGGGTGTTGCTCGAAATTGCTCGAGCGCGGCCTTGAGGCGAGCGAGTTCGCAGTGCAATTCGGGCAACGACTCGCCCGCGCCCTTCAAATCTTTATTCCGCGCGTTGTCTTCGATCCGCGCCGCCACGAGCGAAGCAGGACCCGATCCCACATTGGCTGCCAATCCTTTCAGGCTGTGGGCGGCCCGCTCGACTGCCGCGGGATTGCCGTCTCGCATGCTGGCTTGCAATTGCTCATAGACCGTAGGGCTGTCTTCGAAAAAGAATCCGATCAGTTCACGGAACAATTCACGGTCGCCATCCAGCCGTTTCAGCGTGGCCTCCAAGTTGAACGAATCGGTGGCATGCATGGATTGCTCTCTGCCGGTTGGCTTCCGCAAACGACCGCGCCCCTTGCCTGCCCGCAAATCGGGCAGGCAAGGGCGCGACGGACATTTTAGACCTTCGATGAGCGTCCGCAACGAGCGTTGCGGAAACGGCTAGCACCCACAGCAACGGCGATGCCGATGATGGTGGCGATGCCGACAACCGCCGCATTCGCTTTCGCAGCCACAACTGCTGGCCGCGCAACCACAGCTTGGAGCGGCGCATCCGCAACTTGGGGCGGCGGCGGCGCATCCGCAGCTCGGGGCCGCGGCGCATCCGCAACTGGGGGCCGCGGCGCCGGCGCAGCCGGAACCATCGCCGCCATAGCCCTGCGGAGCGGTCTGAGCGGTTTCTCCGCCTGCATAGCCCGGACCGGCTTCTTCGTAGTTCGTCCATTGGCCGTCGTTCCAATACGACCAGCGGTTATCGGGTCCCCAATACCACCAGCGGCCATCCGACCAGCGAGTGCGCCAGTCTTCGTTGCGGCCTATTTCGCCGGGCCCGATTTCACCTTCGCGGCGGCCATTTTGCAATTCGCGTCCTTGCGGAACGTTTACATTTCCCGGCTGATTTGGGCCCGCTTCGTTGCGAATGCCCGCCGCCGGAGCATTGGGTGCGGCGGCTCTGGCTCCCGGGCCTGCCGCGGGTCCTCCCACGCCCGGACCGCCCGGTCCGCCGTTGTGACCGCCGCGACCTTGGGCCTGCGCCGCACCGGCAGCGAACATGGCAATTGCGATCGCACCAGCCCAAAAGCTCAAAAACAATCTGACTTTCATCTTATTTCCTCCCTTGAAATACAGGATCCGCCTCCTGTCTAGGCCCGGAGCCGATAAAGCAGTGGCTCACGGTTGACGGTTGCGCGGGGGAAAAAGCAGACGCCGTGCCGGGAGCCGCCACAAATTCACTAACCGGAAAAAAACCCGCAGCCCACCGCGACGATTCGCGAAGAAAAATCTCGACAGCAGAGCAACCTGTATGCGACGGCTGAGTCCGCGGGTTCCAGGTTGGGTTTGGCGGTGCCAAAGCCATGCCCGCGCCCAAAATGAAAAAAGCCGATGCCTCGGCCATGTTCCCATCACTCGAGGCGTTGCACCTCGGTGGCGTTTCGGAACACAGGCCGAAGCATCGGCGGATCAAGAGGGTCGCGCTGCTTCGAGCGTTTTACTTCGTGTTGGTTGTGGGGGATGTGCGATGGGCGGAACTCGTATTCGTGTTTTCGCCGTAGAATTGCCGCACACTCGTGCCGTAAGCCGAGTTACCGAAGTCGGGCCAATTCTTCGAATCGAAACCCGGAGCGTTCTTCAACTTGGTTTCACTGACGTCGAGCACGAGGGCAAATTTTTGATTGCCGCCCTTGGTCGCCATCTCTTCCGAGCGCAGGTGCGTCCAGGGAATCGCGAAATACTTGTCGCCCATTCCGGCTACGCCGCCGAATGAAAGAACGGCATAACGAATGTGCCCGTTCGTGGGATTGAAGACGATGTCTTCAATTTTTCCAAGCGACCTGCCTTGCGGATCCTCGACCTTCAGACCGATGGTCTCCGAAGCCCGCCAAGGCCGCATCGCCACGGCGGTGTGTTCAGCGGCAGTCGAGGACGGATTGGCGACGGCATGGGTCGCGGGCTGGGCCGTCGGGCTCGCTGCTGCATCATTCGCCGCGCGGGCCGTCGTGGCCAAACTAAACAGACCCACCGCAACGAGTGCGGCCGCAAACAATAATCGTGACATACTATTCCTCCCGGGCTTGAAGAAACATCTCTCGACTCGTGAGCCCGACACAGGCTCGAACAGCCGAGTCAATGGTCTGAGACTCCGAGAGTGCAAAAGCAAATCGAATGCCGCTGAATGCCGCGGCGACTCCGGTCTTTACGCACGCAAGTGAAGAAGCCGGGTAGAGCGCCCAGCCGCCATTCAATTCGTTTCGGAACGTGCGACAATGGAGATTATGAAGCCGGTCGCATTTTGCCGGTCGCAACGGCATGAATGTATTGCTGCTTGCCACTGTGGTTGTGCGCAAGTCAGGCGGCCTCTTGCTTGAGAACTCTGCAAGATTGCAACCATTCGTCACACGCAGACCCGATTCATTGAAGAGTCTCCGCAAAAAGCGGGATTTGCGGGTTGTAACTAAGTGGAATGAGTTCATGGACTTTCGTGCGGATTTTCGACGGCGTGGGGCTCTCCGCCTTGTCGGTGTTGGATAACATTACAGCGGATTCAAGGTTTTTGCTCGGATCGGACCGCGTTGTGCTAAAGAAGTCGATTGTGCCCCCACGCCGTTGTGGGGTGCATCGGGGATTCTTCGCAGTATTGGGAGGACAGGAACGATGTCACGCATACTTTCAGGCGGCGTTTGGGGGCTGGCTATTGCGGCGATCGCGGCATTTAGTGCTGTTCCCGCCACGGCGGCGTCCTATGGCGGCTCATCTCATATCGTGCTGGTTCGAGGGGGTGGCGGGGGAGGCGGTGGAGGTGGCGGAGGTGGCGGCCGGGGAGGTTTCGGAGGTGGTGGGCGAGGCGGTTTCGGAGGTAGCGGTTTCTCCGGCGGCGGGCGCAGCTTCGGCGCGAATGCCGGCGGAGCCCGCTCGTTCGCGAGCCCTTCCGTTTCCGGCAATAACGCACGCACGTTTAGCGGAACCGAAAACCGCGCCTTCACCGGCAATGCCGGCAATTTTGCTAACGGAAATCGTTCATCCTTTTACCGCGGCAACGGCGGCTATGACGGTTATGGTCGCGGAGGATGGAACAATGGCAATTGGGCTTATCGGGGCGGATGGGGTTGGGGCGGCTACGGTTTGGGATGGGGCTGGCCGTGGCTTTTGGGTTATGGGTATGGGTATCCGGGATACTATTATGGTTATGACAACGGTCCCTACTACGATTACTACGGAGACGATTACGACAACGGCGCGGTCCCGCAACAGTATGCCGCTTCGCAAGCTCAGCCGAATCAAATGACGGCCGACGAAGGTCAGGGCAACCAATACCTCGACGAAGCAGTGCAAAGCTTCCAAAGCGGTGATTTCAAGAATTCAATGCGTATGGCCGAGCATGCTGTAATCGATTCGCCTCGCGATGCCGAGGCACACGAGTTGATTTCGCTGTCGGCATTTGCCTTGAAGGATTATCGCACCGCGGCCAGCGAAGCCCATGCAGTAATCGCGCTAGGAGGAGTGCCGAGCTGGGATCAGGTGTATGCCCTCTATCAGAATGTCGATACCTTCACCTCGCAACTCCGGTCGCTGGAAGACTATGTCAAGGCGCATCCGAAGTCGGCCGAAGGACAGTTTCTCTTGGGGACGATGTATCTGACGACGGGCTACTCTGCTGAGGCTCATGACCATCTGGCCGATGCCGGCAGGCTGACGCCGAAAGACCAGATCGCTCAGCAACTTATGAAAGGTCCGAGTGGCCAGGCGCCGTCGACCGCGAACCGGCCAGAGGGTCCCGAGACCAAATAGGTCCTGGCGAAGGAGAAATCCTGGGTTGTCTTCTGGCGCGTCCGGAGTCAAATTTGGTTCCTCATGAGCCAAATTTCCGGCGGCCAGAAGCCAGCCCTTTTTTCTTGCGCCGGCTGGCCGGCTACAAAGCACCAGTGAGGTAGACTTTCGACGTGTTAGGATGCCATTCTTTCGAGCTGGCCGGACCGGTCCAAGATTTGCGTATCAGGACTCGGTTTATGTCGTAAACATCCTTGAAATTCGCTGCCTGATGCGAGAGAAAAGGAAAAAATGATGGCGGAAATCAGGGTGTTGGTGGTCGATGACGATCGGAGCGTCAGCCGCGTCGTCGCCTCCATCTTGAAGGACCGCGGCTACACGGTCGACGTTGCCGATGACGGCAAGTCGGCGCTCGATCTGGTAGCGCAAAATCACTACCTTCTTGCAGTTCTCGACTATCAAATGCCAGGAATGGACGGGGTCGAGGTTTTTCAAAAAGCTCGGGAGCTACAACCCGAACTGTTGGGCATCTTTCTAACGGCGTATGCCAATTTGAACACTGTTTTTCCCGCGATTGACGCGGGGATCGAGCGAGTCTTGTCTAAGCCGCCGTCGAGCGGCGAATTGATACCGGCGATCGAGGAGCTTCTCGGACCGAGCAGGGCCTGAGTTGAGGTTCTTGCAAGCAACTATCGTTGGCAAGAGATGGGGTGGCCTGCCGCTAGCGGCCGGTGAACGACCAGTCTGGTCGTTTAGAGACCAAAACTTGCCCACGTGGATCTTGGGTTTATATTGGTGCCTCCATTCAGCTTCCAAGCCTGTCCTAAAGCGGTCCCACGTCTCCGCTTCCGGTGGCCCGAGATTTCCGCCTTCGAATCCTCTTTCGTTTAGCACTACCCATCAAGGGAATCCCGCATGTCCATCGCTCCAGAATCGTTGTCGCTTCCAAGCGGATCGAATGGCGGCTCCAATGGTTCCGAAGAACTTGACATTAAAACTCTGATCGGCGCTCTAACGGCACTGCGGAAAGGAGATTTCTCGACTCGCTTGCCCACCACGTGGGTCGGGCTGAGCGGCAAGGTCGGCGACATCTTCAACGAAGTGATGGACCATCTCGAAGGGATGACCAACGAGCTCGACCGCATCAGTCGCGTCGTCGGCAAGGAAGGAAAGATCAAGCAGCGCGCGGCCGTCAGCGGTCTATCGGGTTCGTGGTTTGCCTCGATCGACTCGGTGAATGCGCTGATCAGCGACTTGGTGCATCCGACGAGCGAAATGGCCCGCGTGATCGGCGCCGTGGCAAAGGGGGATCTTTCTCAGTCGATGGCCCTCGATCTCGACGGCCGCCCGCTGGAAGGCGAATTTTTGCGCACGGCCGAAACCGTGAACCGGATGGTCGATCAACTTGGCTCTTTCGCCTCCGAAGTGACGCGCGTGGCCCGCGAGGTTGGCACCGATGGGAAGCTCGGCGGGCAGGCAGCGGTAAAAGGCGTCGCCGGCACGTGGAAAGATCTCACCGACAGCGTCAATTCGATGGCCGGCAACCTAACCGCCCAAGTGCGCAACATCGCCGAAGTGACCACGGCCGTGGCCACCGGCGACTTGTCGAAGAAAATCACCGTCGACGTGCGCGGCGAATTTCTCGAACTGAAAGACACGATCAACACGATGGTCGATCAACTTCGCTCCTTCGCCTCCGAAGTGACGCGCGTGGCCCGCGAAGTCGGCACCGAAGGCAAGCTCGGCGGGCAGGCACGCGTCGAAGGCGCATCGGGCACGTGGAAAGATCTCACCGACAGCGTGAATTTCATGGCCGGCAATCTCACGGCCCAAGTGCGCAATATCGCCGCAGTAACGACGGCCGTGGCCACCGGCGACTTGTCGAAGAAAATCACGGTCGACGTGAAAGGCGAAATTCTCGAGTTGAAGAACACGATCAACACAATGGTCGATCAGCTCAGCTCGTTCGCCGCGGAAGTGACGCGCGTGTCTCGCGAAGTCGGCACGGAAGGGAAGCTTGGCGGGCAGGCCGACGTGAAGGGCGTCGCCGGCACGTGGAAAGACCTCACCGACAGCGTCAACTTCATGGCCAGCAATCTCACGGCCCAGGTGCGCAACATCGCGGCGGTCACCACGGCGGTCGCCACGGGCGACTTGTCGAAGAAAATCACGGTCGACGTGAAAGGCGAAATTCTCGAGTTGAAGAACACGATCAATACGATGGTCGATCAACTCAGTTCGTTTGCCGCGGAAGTGACGCGCGTGGCCCGCGAAGTCGGCACGGAAGGCAAGCTCGGCGGGCAGGCCGACGTGAAAGGCGTCGCCGGCACCTGGAAAGACCTTACCGACAGCGTCAACTTCATGGCCAGCAATCTCACGGCCCAAGTGCGCAATATCGCCGAAGTGACCACGGCCGTGGCCAACGGCGACTTGTCGAAGAAGATCGAAGTCGACGTGCGCGGCGAAATTCTCGAATTGAAAAACACGATCAACACGATGGTCGATCAGCTCCGGGCCTTCGCTTCGGAAGTGACGCGCGTGGCCCGCGAAGTCGGCACCGAAGGAAAGCTGGGCGGGCAGGCCGAAGTGCGCGACGTCGCCGGCACCTGGAAAGACCTCACCGATAGCGTGAATTTCATGGCCGGCAATCTCACGGCCCAAGTCCGCAATATCGCCGAGGTGACCAAAGCCGTCGCCAGCGGCAATCTGGCCAAGAAAATTACGGTCGACGTAAAGGGCGAAATTCTCGAATTGAAAAACACGATCAACACGATGGTCGATCAGCTCAGTTCGTTCGCCGCGGAAGTGACCCGCGTGGCCCGCGAAGTCGGCACCGAAGGAAAACTCGGCGGGCAGGCCGACGTGAAAGATGTCGCCGGCACGTGGAAAGACCTCACCGATAGCGTCAACTTCATGGCCAGCAATCTCACCGGCCAGGTGCGCAACATCGCGGATGTGACGACGGCCGTCGCCCGCGGCGACTTGTCGAAGAAGATCACGGTCGACGTGCGCGGCGAAATTCTGGAATTGAAAAACACGATCAACACGATGGTCGATCAGCTCCGCTCGTTCGCGGCGGAAGTGACCCGCGTGGCCCGCGAAGTCGGCACGGAAGGAAAGCTCGGCGGGCAGGCCGACGTGCGCGGCGTCGAAGGCACCTGGCGCGATTTGACCGACAGCGTGAACTCCATGGGCGGCAATCTCACCGCTCAGGTGCGCAACATCGCCGAAGTGACCACGGCCGTGGCCAACGGCGACTTGTCGAAGAAGATCACGGTCGATGTGCGCGGCGAAATTCTCGAGCTGAAAAACACGATCAACACGATGGTCGATCAGCTCCGCTCGTTCGCGGCGGAAGTGACCCGCGTGGCCCGCGAAGTCGGCACGGAAGGAAAGCTCGGCGGGCAGGCACAAGTGAAGGGCGTGTCGGGCACTTGGAAGGATCTCACCGACAATGTCAACTTCATGGCCGGCAATCTGACGAGTCAGGTGCGCGGCATCGCCCGCGTGGTTACGGCCGTGGCCAACGGCGACTTGAACCAAAAGCTGACCGTGGAAGCGAAGGGCGAAATCGCCGCCTTGGCCGACACGATCAACGGCATGATCGACACACTGGCCACGTTTGCCGACCAGGTGACCACCGTGGCCCGCGAAGTCGGCGTCGAAGGGAAATTGGGCGGCCAGGCGAGTGTCCCCGGCGCCGCCGGCACGTGGAAAGATCTCACCGACAACGTCAATCAGCTCGCCGCCAATCTCACGACGCAGGTGCGGGCCATCGCTGAAGTGGCCACGGCGGTCACCAAGGGGGATCTCACGCGGTCGATCAAGGTCGAGGCTCAAGGTGAAGTCGCGGCACTCAAGGACAACATCAACGAGATGATCGTGAACCTGAAGGACACGACGCTCAAGAATGCCGAACAGGATTGGCTCAAAACGAACCTCGCCAAGTTCAGCCGCATGTTGCAGGGGCAAAAGGACCTGCTCACCGTCGGTCGGTTGATCCTTTCCGAGCTCGCCCCGGTTGTCACCGCCCAGCGGGCCGTGTTCTACACCTACGATAGCGGCGGCGAGGCGCATCGTCTCAGGCTCCTGGCCAGCTACGCCTGCGAAGAGCCGACCGAAGTCGGCAAGCAACTGGCGATCGGCCAAGGCTTGGTCGGCCAATGCGCGATGGAAAAGCAAAAAATTCTGCTCTCGAATGTGCCGGCCGAATATGTGCGGATTTCGTCCGGCCTGGGGGGCGCGGCGCCGGTGAATATCATCGTGCTGCCGATCGTGTTCGAAGGGCAAGTGAAGGCCGTTTTGGAATTGGCCTCGTTCGAGCGATTCAATCCGACGCATCAGGCATTTCTCGATCAGTTGACCGAAAGCATCGGCATCGTGCTCAACACGATCGAAGCCAACATGCGCACCGAAGATCTGCTCACGCAATCGCAATCGCTGGCCAAAGAGTTGCAAAGCCGGCAGGAAGAATTGCAGCAAACCAACGATCAGCTTCAGGAAAAGGCGCGGCTATTGGCGCATCAGAACGTCGAGGTCGAGCAGAAAAACGCCGAAGTCGAGCAAGCCCGGCAAGCGCTGGAAGAAAAGGCCGAACAACTGGCGCTCACTTCGAAATACAAATCGGAATTTCTGGCGAACATGTCGCACGAGCTGCGCACGCCGCTCAATAGCCTGCTGATCCTTTCCGATCAACTCTCCAAAAATCCCGACGGCAATCTGACCTCGAAGCAAACCGAATATGCCAAGACGATCCACTCCTCGGGCAACGACCTGCTGATGCTCATCAACGATATTCTCGATCTGTCGAAGATCGAATCGGGCACCGTGGTGCTCGATATTGGTGAGCTGCGGTTCGCCGATTTGTATAGCTATGTCGATCGCACGTTCCGCCACGTTGCCGAATCGAAGGAGGTCGATTTCAGCGTCGCGCTCGATCCGAACCTGCCGCGCAGCCTGACGACCGACAGCAAGCGCTTGCAACAAGTCATCAAGAATCTGCTTTCGAACGCGTTCAAATTCACCCATCACGGCGAGGTGTGTTTGAACGTGCAGGAAGCGCAAGAAGGATGGCATCCCGACAACGAAAGCTTGAATGCAGCGGATTGCGTGCTGGCCTTCTCCGTCCGCGACACGGGCATCGGCATCCCGGTCGAGAAGCAGCAAATCATTTTCGAGGCATTCCAACAGGCCGATGGCAGCACGAGCCGGAAATACGGCGGCACCGGTTTGGGATTGGCCATCAGCCGCGAAATCGCCCGGCTGCTTGGTGGCGAGATCGGGTTGGTCAGCGTGCCGACCGTCGGAAGCACCTTCACGCTGTATTTGCCGCAAAGCTTCGCGCCGCAAAAAACCGTGCGCCGCGCGTCGGCCCGGCGAGCCGACGCGGCCCGCAACAGTCCTGCCCAGCCGGCGGCTCCGGCCGGCGCAAGCCACGAGACGGCCGGTCCAGCGAACCGCGGCGAGCCGCTACGTAGCGATGCGCCGCGCAGCGAAACCGCTCGGCCCGCGACCGCGATGCCACCCGCAGGGTTCAATGTCGCAGGATTCAACCTCGCGGCTGCGGCGCCGCCGGCAGAAGATCCGTCCGCGGCCGCGGAAAACATCATCGACGATCGCCGGTCGATCCAAACCGGCGACACCGTGCTTCTGATCGTCGACAACGATGTGCAGTTTTCCAAGTTCGTGCTCGAGCGGGCACGTCAGGCCGGATTCAAGGGGCTCATCACGGCTGCCGGGGCGACGGCAATGGCCTTGGTTTGCGAGTATTCGCCGCATGCCGTGATCCTCGATATTTCCCTTCCGGATATCGACGGTTGGCGCGTGCTCAAGCGGCTCAAGCACGACCTCTCCGTGCGGCATATTCCGGTGTTCGTCGTGTCGACGGTCGATCATCCCGAACGGGGTTTGCAACTCGGGGCGCAAGGTTTCTTGCCCAAGCCGATCCAGACCGCGCAGCGGCTCGATCAATTTCTCGAGCAGATTCTCGAATTCGTCAACCGCTCCGAACGCCTCGTGCTGGTCGTTGAACCGGATCAGAAACGCGCGGAAGAACTCGTGGAATTGCTGGCCCCGCTCGATGCGGCCGAGGTGAAAATCGTCGTCGCGGCGAGCGGCGCTGCGGTGCTCGACATCGTGCATAACCGCGCGGTGGATTGCGTCGTGCTGACACCGCAGCTTCCCGATATGCGATTGGCCACGCTGGCGGCGGAAATTGCTTCGGCCGAGCAGTCGGCGTTGGGTGGCCTGACGATGATCTTGCACACGCGCCCCGATTTGCCGGCCGACGAAGCCGATCGCTGGAAGCGTTTGGCGCAAGAGTTTAACATGCGGCACGTCGACTCGCTTCCCGGCGTGGTAGACCAAGTGGCATTCGCGCTGTGCCGACCGGTTGCGAAGCTGCCCGAATTGCATCGCAACATGGTGCAAGACGCGTGCAATCCGGCGCCAAAATTGGCCCGGAAAAAGGTGTTGATCGTCGACGACGACATTCGCAATATTTTCGCCCTCACCAGCGTGCTCGAACGGTATGATATCGTCACGGTTTCGGCCGAAACGGGCCGCGATGCGATCAATCTGCTGCAAGCCGCTACCGACGTCGACATCGTGCTAATGGACATCATGATGCCGGAAATGGACGGGATTGATACAATCCGTGCGATCCGGCAAATTAGCCGCTTCAAGCGGCTGCCAATCATCGCCGTAACGGCCAAGGCCATGAAAGGGGACCGCGATAAATGCATCGAAGCAGGAGCCTGGGACTACCTTTCCAAACCAGTCGATCCGGATCAGATGCTCTCGGCGTTGAATGCGTGGTTGACGGAGTGATGCATGCCCGCTCTCGATAAGGCCCCGATTCTGCTGGTCGACGATGTGCCGGACAAGCTTTTGGCGATCGGCGCCGTTCTTGAAGAATTGCAACAGCCGCTGGTCTCCGTTCGCTCGGGAACCGACGCGCTGCGCCAACTGCTGCACCAGGAATTCGCGGTCATCTTGCTCGATGTAAACATGCCGGAGCTCGATGGTTTCGAAACCGCGGCCTTGATCCGCCAGCGGAAAAGCAGCGAGCACACGCCGATCATCTTTCTCACCGCCTTCCCCGACGATCGCTTCGCGGTGCGCGGTTACCAGCTCGGAGCCGTCGATTTCGTGCTGACGCCGGTGGTGCCCGAAATTCTGCGGGCCAAAGTGTCGGTATTCGTCGATCTCTATCGCATGACGCTGCAAGTCAAGCGGCAGGCCGCCGAGCATATCGCACTGGTCGAGGAACGCGCCGCTCGCGTTGCCGCCGAAAGGGCCAACCGCGCCAAAGATGAATTCCTCGCCAATGTCAGCCACGAGTTGCGCACTCCGATGAACGCCATTATCGGCATGACCGATCTGGCGCTGGAAGAGCCGTTGCCCCCGCTGGTGGACAAATATCTCGGAATGGTGAAGTCGAATGCCCGGCTGCTGTTGGATTTGTTGAACGATATTCTGGATTTCTCGAAATATCGCTCGGGCAAATTCGATTTGCGGAGCATTCCGTTCGGCCTGCGAGAAATCATTTTCGAACTGGTCCAGACGTTCGACTATCGCGCCTCGGAAAAAGGTCTGCAGCTCTCGGCCAGTATCGCGCCGGAGGTGCCCAATCGATTCCTCGGCGATTCGCTACGGCTGCGGCAGGTGCTGATGAATCTGCTCTCGAACGCGGTAAAATTCACGCACCAAGGCACGGTCACGATCGAAATCGGCCTTGAATCCGACACGCCCGAGGAAGCGAATCTCCGCTTTGCCGTCGTCGATACGGGGATCGGCATTTCGGCGACGGATCAGCAGCACGTGTTCGCGCCGTTCGCTCAGGTGGATTCATCAACCACCCGGCAGCATGGCGGGACCGGATTGGGCCTCTCAATCGCCTCCGATTTGATCCGCGCCATGGGCGGAAGGCTCGATTTGCACAGCGAGTTGGGAAAAGGAAGCACGTTTTTCTTTGTCGTGCCCATCCGCCACGAACCACAATCGGCTGCGCCCAATGGCCAGCCTGCCGCCGCGCAATCCGTCGAATCGAGCCGCGATCTTCCGCCGACCGCACAGCACGAACCGGAGGCGAAAGGGGCTGCTGGGAAGGACACAGCCACAAAACCGGATTACGATCGTCCAACCAAATCGGCCTCCGCGGCCGATTCGCCGTCCGGCAAATTGCGCGTGCTGCTCGTCGAAGATTTGCCGGCCAACCAGATGCTTGTGGTTCACGTGCTCAAACGGCGCGGACATGAAGTCGAAGTCGCCAAGAATGGCATTCAAGCCGTCGAGCTCGCGTCGCAACATCCGTTCGACTTGGTGCTAATGGATTTGCAAATGCCCGACATGGACGGGTTCGAGGCCACGGCGGCGATCCGAGCGTTGCCGCAGGGCGGGCAAATGCCGATCGTGGCCCTCACGGCTCATGCGCTGCCGGCCGACCGGGATCGATGTCTTGCCGCCGGAATGGACGACTATCTTGCAAAGCCACTGGATATTCGGCAATTGGTCGAAGTGGTCGAAGCGAATGCCCATCGCGGCGTGACCACCGGCGCGACGCGCAGCCCGCCATCCTAGCGGACCGTCCCGAATTCTTCCACTTCGCTGCAAGCCCAGCGAAGGCTGTCGGCAATCTCGCCACCTGGCGTCCGCGAACGCAGCCTTCTCTGGATAGCCGCCCAAACCTCCGATCGCTCCCTCGCGTCCCCTTTTGACGTTGCCACGCCCTCCGATCATACTGTGCCGATGCAACGGCGACCGAAAATCGTGCCCACGGCGACTTGGACCGGCGACGACGCCGCCCACCGCGCTATGTCCGCTTCCGCGATCCTCCAGGGATCGGCCGTCGGGGCCGGCGGCGCGGTGGTCATGACGACGTTGATCGGCGTCGCGGCCGTCGTCGGAATGAACTTGCAAGGCCTTTCGCCGGAGACAATGCGTGCAACTTTGGAACACGGCATCGCGTTCCGCGGTTTTGTGGTCGCTGCCGAATGGATCACCGCCGTGGCGGGTGGCTATGCGGCGGTGCGGGTGGCTGCCTGTCGGCGTCAGACGGCGCATGCATTTTCGGCAGCCGGCGGAACAATCGTGTTGAAATGCATGACATGGCTGCTGTTGGGGAATCCTTGGCCGCTTGGATTGGCCGCGATCGATCTGGCGATCGTCGTCCCGTGCGCGCTGGTCGGCGGATATTTGGCCGCTCCCTGCCCTCCGCTTTCAAGCGAGGCGCCAAGACCCTCGGCAAGTTCGCTGAAATAATCGCATTACCCGCCTGATTGATGTTGTCGCGACGGTCGATCCATAGCATCAACTGTCCCGCTTGCCCGCCTCGGAAGCTCGCCGATTCGCACGTTCGTTCGATTCCCGTTCCATCTCCATCGATTTATGTGTCCTCATGCAAACAAACGGTAACGGCCGGCCCGACAAGCCACACAAAGATCACATTTCCCGCCGCGCGATTCTTTCCCGCGCGGGGATCTCGGCGGCTGCTTGTGCGTTGGCAGCGCCTGTGGCCGTGTTGCCGCAGGCGAGTGCCCAAGGGGCCGGCGTCGGTTCGCCGGTTGCCGCTTCAAGCGAGGCGAATCCCTTTCGCTTCGGCATGAACACGAGCACGCTTCGCGGACAGAAATTGCCGATCGCGCAGCTTGTCGAAGTGGTCGCTAAAGCCGGTTTCCAGGCGATCGAACCTTGGATCAGCGAACTCGAAGACCACGTGCGCCGCGGAGGCTCGCTCAAAGATCTCGGCAAGCAGGTTCGCGACCTCGGGCTGGCCGTCGAGAGCTCGATCGCATTTCCCGAATGGATCGTCGACGACGACGCCCGGCGGGCCAAGGGATTGGAGCAGGCCCGCAGAAACATGGCCATGGTGGCCGAAATCGGTGGCCTGCGGATGGCGGCGCCCCCCATCGGCGCGACGAATGGGCCGCAAATCGATTCGCAAAAGATCTCCGATCGATATCGCAAGCTGCTGGAATTGGGGGATCAGATCGGCGTGGTTCCGGAAGTTGAAGTCTGGGGATTCTCGAAAACGCTCACGCGCCTCAGCGACGCCGCCGAAGTGGCTCTAAACACCGGACATCCAAAAGCCTGCATCCTGCCCGACATCTACCATCTTTACAAAGGTGGTTCGCCATTTGCCGGCCTGCGGCTTTTGAGCGGACAGGCAGTGCACGTGATCCACACCAACGATTATCCCGCCAACCCGCCACGCGCGGCGATCAAGGATTCCGACCGCGTGTTTCCTGGCGACGGCGTGGCCCCCTTGGCGACGATTTTTCGCGACCTGCGCGACGCCGGTTTCCGCGGCACGCTATCGATCGAGCTTTTCAATCCGACCTATTGGCAGCAAGACCCGCAAACGGTGGCGCGGACGGCGCTGGCGAAGACCCGCGCCATCGTGGCCGACGCGCTGGCCGCGCGATAGCGCTTCGCCGAGCGCCGACGCGCGAAACCGCAAGCGATTAGCCTGCCGCTCTTCGTCCATCGCCTTCTGCCCCTCACCCTCACCCTTCCCGCGATGCGCGTCCTCAGCTACAACATGCACAAGGGGATCGGCGGCCGGGATCGGCGATATCGGCTCGAGCGGATTTTGGATGTTATCGAGACCGAAAATCCCGATTTAATTCTCCTCCAAGAGGTCGATCGGCACGTCGCACGCTCGAAGTTCGACGATCAGCCGCGAATTCTGGCCGATTACTTCAAAGCGGCCGGACATTTGTTTCAGCCGAACGTTCACCTTCGAGCCGGCGCGTATGGCAATTTGCTTCTTTCGCGGTGGAAGCTGACCAGCCGGCATCAGATTTCTCTGCGGCTAAATCGGAAGAAGCCGCGCGGCGGGCAGCTCGCCGTCGTCGAAACGCCCGAGGGCCCGCTGCATGTGGTCCACGTGCACTTAGGGCTCAACGAGCGCGAGCGCCATTGGCAAATCGAACATTTGCTGGGGCATCATCTATTTCAAGCGTCGGCGCATTTGCCGACGTTGCTCATTGGCGATACCAACGACTGGCGCAACACGCTTGCCGGCGGATTGCTGGGCCTGAGCGGCTTCCGGCTGATCACCGCACCGATTTCGCGGTTTCGAAGTTTTCCGGCGTGGCTGCCGCTCGGCTCCCTGGATAAATTGTTTGTTCGCGGGGGCGTGAACGTGCGGCATGCGCGGTTCGTGCGCTCGCGGTTGGCGCGCAGCGCGTCAGACCATTTGCCGCTAGTGGCCGACCTGCATCTGCACCGCATGGCGCTCGATTCATGATGCGGCGGTCGGCTCGAAGCCGGCTTTTCGAAGCTGGCGATAGAGTTCGACGATGTGCTGGCGATCGGCGGTTTCCACGGTGCAGAGAACGCTCACCGCCGAGACATCCGGCCCGCAAAAAGCGCGGTCGTGCGCAATCTCCTTGACGCTCGCTCCGGCGGCGGCAATTTGCTCCGCCAGCCGCGCCAATCCACCAGGCCGATCGCTGATCGTGACCGTGAATCGGCACAGCCGGCCATCGACCACCAAGCCATGCTCGATCACCCGGCCGAGCACGGCCAGGTCGATATTTCCGCCGGTGAGCACCAGCACGGTGCGGCGGCCAGCGAGTTCGGGCAATTTTCCCGCGAGGCACGCGGCCAGCGCCGCTCCGCCCGCACCCTCGACGACGCTTTTTTCCAGTTCCGCCAGCCGCAGAATTGCCAGCGAAAATTGTTCTTCGCCGACCGTTACAACCCGTTCGATCAACGGCGCAGCCAAGGCAAACGCTCGTTCGCCGACCCGGCCAACGGCCAGGCCGTCGGCCAACGTCGGCCGCAGAGGAATATCGACCGGATGACCGGCTGCCAGGGCAGCGCTGAACGTCGGCATTTGCTCTGGTTCGACGCCGAAGATTTGCACCGCCGGGCGCAGCGCTTTCACGGCCACCGCGACGCCCGCAGCCAATCCGCCGCCGCCGATCGGCAATACGATCGTCTCGACGTCGGGCACCTGGTCGAGGATTTCGAGCCCAAGCGTTCCCTGCCCCGCGATGATTGCCGGATTGTCGAAGCCGTGGATGTAGCTCAGGCCGCGCTCGCGCTCGAGCGCATGGGCATGCTCGACCGCCTCGCGGAATGTCTCGCCATGCAGCACGACATTCGCCCCTAGCCGCCGGCAGGTGGCGAGCTTAATGAGCGGCGCAAACTTCGGCATGACCACGGTCACGCCGATCGAGAGCAGCTTGCCGTGATAGGCCAGCCCCAGGGCATGGTTGCCGGCCGATGCGGCAATGACGCCGCGCTGCCGCTGATGGTCGTCCAAGAGCAGCAGAGCGTTGCGAGCACCGCGTTCCTTGAAGCTGCCGGTGCGCTGCAGATAATCGAGCTTGCAGAAAATGCGCGCGCCGCATAGTTCCGAAAGCTGAATCGATTCCGGACACGGCGACAAAGCCACCCCGCCGGCAATCCGGCTGCGAGCGGCCAAAACGTCGTCAAGCGAAATGCTCATGACCCCGTAGGCCAGGCTTTCTAGCCTGACTGCCGCTGTTTGGTGCTCCGGCACGTCCAACGCATGTCAGGCTGGAAAGCCTGACCTACACACCGTGCGCCGGCACCGCTCGCACTACTCGGGCTTTTGGTAAGCCGGCACTTTGTGGACGACGTTCCAGACTAGCCCGATCTTTTCCATGGCACAGATCGCCCAGTAAGTGACGTCGATTTCCCACCAGCGATGTCCGTGCTTGGCCATCCGCTGGAATGCGTGATGGTTATTGTGCCACCCTTCGCCAAAGGCCAGGAGGCCGACCCACCACAGATTTCGGCTGTCGTCGCTGGTCTCGTAGTTGCGATAACCCCACATGTGCGACGCCGAATTGACAAACCAAGTGACATGCCATACGTACACCATTCGCACAAACACGCCCCAAAATACGAACGACCAAGCCGTGTATGCATCCCATCCCAAATAGCCGACCGCGAACAAGGCAAGGCCGAGGCCGATCTGCAGCGGCAGAAAAAACATGTGCAAGACTCGCAGCACTGGGTCTTTCAGCAGATCGGGGCAATATTTGGCCGTTAGGTTCTTTTGCCAATCCTGCCCGAAATAGGGCGTGAACCAAAGCATATGGCTCCACCACGGTCCGTCGTGCGGCGAATGCGGATCGCCGGGCTTGTCGCTAAAGGCATGATGCTTGCGGTGGTTGGCCACCCAGGTGAGCGCCGAGCCTTCGCCAGAGAATGTGCCGATCAGCGCTAGCAACCATTTCAGCGGTCGATACGTTTGAAAGCTGCCATGAGTCAACAGGCGGTGGAAGCAGAGGCAAATGCCCAGGCCGCCGCAAGCCCAACTCAACACCGCCGCCAACGCCAGTGCCTTCCAGGTGAAAAACAGCGGAGCGCCGAGCGCCATAATATGCACCAAGGCCATCCAGGTCACGACGGTCCAGTCGAGACCGTTGGCCCAAGGGCTATCGTTGTCGGAATCGCCGGCCACGACAGACGTGGTGGAAGCGGCTGCGGCCGAAGCGGAGGTTTCTTCCGTAACGCTGCAATGGGCCCCTTCGCTCCGGGTGAGTAATGCCGGAGATGCCGCTAATGGAGAACGAGGAGACGGAATCGTATCGAGATCGCTGACGTGGGTGGCCATGGGGTTCTCTGTCCTGATGAATCGAAAAATTTGTCCGGCGATTGGATGCGCTACGGCAAACCGAATTCGCGGGCCGGACCTTTCTTTAGTCGTCGAAATTCTAGCGATTTCTCGACAAGCGAATGTCATCCATGCGCATACGCCGAGTAAAATCCTTGTAAAAGGTGGCTGATCGTGCAGCCGGACCGCTTCCACCAGCCAAAAAGCGAACTTGGCGAACCTAGCGTCGGCCGGCCTTATGCAGCCCCGCCTCACTTGACAACCGCGATTCCGCGCTGTGCAATGATACCTAAACGACCGCCGCAACTCGACGCGGGCCAAAACGACGAATCGAGCGGTCGGGGCATAACTGGGGTTTCCCCCGACGGAAAGGCATCTCATGCCCGCGCTCCTTTTTCCATTCCGCTTTCGCCGCTCGCCGCGCGCGCGATCGCGCCGCGGTCTGACGGTCGTCGAGCTTCTCGCCGCCACGGTGATCAGCCTGATCGTAATGGGTGCGACCGTGCAGCTATTCGGCACCGTCGGGGGCCAGATCACCAACGGCCGATCCAACATCGAAGCCAACGATCGCCTTCGATCGGTTCTCAACCGCTTGCGCACTGATATTCGCGGCGCCACCGTCGATATGCGAAGCTGGAACCGCGCGGAAGACGCCAGCGGTTATTTCGAGCTCGTCAAGGGGCCGTCGACCAGTTGGGACAAAAACGTCTCGCCGACGACCTCCTCGACAACCAACGGAGCAACCCTCACCGGCTACACGAAGGACGGCCTGTTCTTTACCACGCGCAGTAGCGGCGCTCCGTTCACCGGTCGAGCCGTTACCACGTCGAACCAAGCGATCAACATCGAATCGCAAGTGGCCGAAGTGGCGTGGTTCCTGCAACCAACTTCGCTGACGCCGCCATCGACCGGCTTCACTCCGACAGTTCCGCCGACCTATACGCTCTATCGCCGACAGTTGTTGGTGCTGCCGGGGATCGGAACGACCGTCGCCACCGGCAGTCCGGCCGTCATCACTGCGGGTAATTATTACGACACCAATGTCGCTCCAAGCGCTTGGGTGCCGCTCTCCGACATTTCTGCCCATCCCGATGGCACTACGGTTGGCGCCGGCTGGCAGAGCATGAACATGGTGCTGAATTCCTTGGCCGATCTGTCGTATCGAGAAAATCGGTTTGCACATTTCTACCCTCCGTCGTGCAGCAACAGTAACCTGTGGGGCAACAGCTCGTTTGGGTCGGGGAGTTCGCCCTTCCCGGTCGTGATTAGCCAAGTGCAGCCGTTCCCCTCGACGCCCGCGACCGATCCAAACCTGCGCTATGGCGAAGACGTCGTGCTGACAAACGTATTGAGCTTTGACGTGAAAGTGTGGGACCCCTGGGCCCAGGTGTTGCAGGATGCCAATGGCAATCCGCTGGTGCCAAGCGATCCCGGTTACGGCAGCGGCACGAAGATCGGCAATGGCGTGTATGGCGCGTATGTAGACTTGAATTGGGGCGCCGGGCTGCCGACGACCGCGTATACGAATCCGTCGGGCGTGTCTGCGCCTTATTTTGCATTGGGCTATTACGGCGCGGGGCAGAAATCGTATCTGGCCCCGTCCGGCACGCCGGTCCAAATGAATTCGCAGACGCAGTTTCCGATGCAAGGTTCGGCAACTTACGACACATGGCCGGCCGGCTACGAGGCTTGGCTCTACAATGCGGCAAACTCGGGAACTCCAATCTCGTCGAACCAAGCGTTCGATGGCATGGATAGTATCGGTTCTGGCGCTTCCGGCGGCGTCGATAGCCCGAACGAGCGCCTTACTTCGCCCCCCTATCCGGTTCCCATCCGGGGCGTCCAGATCAAGATCCGAACGTACGAATTCAGCACGAAGCAAGTGCGCGAGGCGACGATCGAGGAAAGTTTCGTTCCGGATTGATCGGACCCAATAGGCACACACTCGTTTTGCCGTCCACCACGTAAGTCGGGCCGCCACGGTCGTCCAGCCTTCCAACTCTTTTTGAATTGGATTGCGTTTCCCAGCGCCAACGGCATTCGGAGAATGCCTCCTACTTTGGTTGCGGCTCCGCCGCACTGTGACGTTATTTTTCGGCTGGGTCTTAGCCCGCGACTCCATCATCGAGGGGGCGGTGCTGCGGCCCTCTCGCTCTTGGTTCACTCAGCGGCCACGCCTCACGATTGGCGGCCGGGGCGGTCTGCGTTGACTGGCGAAATCTGCCGGCTATTATTGAAATTGGCCGGCTTGATCTGGAGCGGCTGAGCAAAAGTCGCTACCCTTGCCGGCCACCGATTTTCCCCTGCCCCAAAAAAGGGCTTCGGTCGCCATGCATCCAGTCAAACCCGTTTCTAGCGAGGAATTGCGGCATTTCTTTTCCGGCCTGACCGAGTATGCCTTCCAAACGCGTTTGGGCGTTGCCGACCCACCGCTGGTGGAATATCTGGGCCAACTGCTTGCCCGTTTCTTCCGAACCGACACGATCTTCGCCGTGCGCAATCCATCGGGGCGGAGGCTCGATGCCGTGGCCGATATGCTGGTGGAAGCCGACGCCCGAGTCGGCGAGGCCAAGCGGCAAGTTCATCGCCATATCGGCGATTTCACGCTCTTCTGGTCGGGCGTCTATCCAGAGGCCCTATCGCATTTGCAACGCGGCCCGCAAAAAGATTTCTTCTTGGACTATTGCGAGCATGGCAAACGGGCCTATTACATCGCCAGCACGCTTCCGGCCCGCGATAATGACGCGAAAAAAGAAAACGCTCTGCTAGAACGTTTGAGCCACGACTTCGAGCTGTGCGTGTACGGCCTCGGCGAAGTCCGCCGCCAATGGGAACGCCGCGACGAAAACGGCGAAGCCCCCCGCGGGCCAATTATGCTGTAGCGGCAAATGCTCGGGTGCTCTAGCGCCTGCCGCCGCTACTCGCCGCAGCCCCTCGCTTCGGTTATGATAAAGCTTGCCTAGCCCGTCGCTTGCGACGAATCAGCCACACCAGCCGGAAGCGTTCGCCAGGAAGCGCCGCCAACACGCGTGGCAACTCGCCAACCCTTCGGCGAACTGCGGGCCGCGGGAAGTCGAGCGATCCTTTTCCAATCGAGTTCTCCTCATGCCTCAAGCAATTGTCGATCCAGGCGAAGTGCGCCGCTTTGCTCAACAGCTCAAACAATTCTCCGGCGAACTGCTCAATCAAATGTCAATGATCCAGCGCCAATTGGCCGCCCTCGGCGGCACATGGCGCGATCAGGAGCATAAAAAGTTTTCGGAGGATTTCGAGCAGCAGATGCAAGTGCTCCGCCGCTTCGCCGAATCGACGACGATGTACGTGCCGTATCTGGTGCGCAAAGCCGAACGCGCCGAAGAATATCTCCAACAGCGGTGAACCGATGTCGACTCAAGGCGCCCAAGTCGGTTCGGTCGCGGCCATCGAAGCGTTTCAAGTCGCGCTGGCCAACTACATCGAAGAGTCGAAGCAGGCCCTGGTGATGATCGATCTCGAGATTCGCCGCGCCGTCGATTGGGTGCGCATCGATCGGGCCGAACATTGGAAACACGAGATCCGCCGTGCCGGCGACGCCGTCAATCGGGCCAAAGACGATTTGCACCGCTGCATCAGCTTCAAAAGCATGGATAACTACACGCCCTCGTGCGTCGACGAACGCAAGAACCTGCAGCGGGCCCAGGAGCGCTTGAAAAACGCCGAGCAAAAGGCCGAAGCCGTCCGCCGTTGGACTCGGGCTATGCAGCACGAACTCAACGAATACGCCGGCCGGATCGTGCAATTCAATGCGGCCCTGGAAGGCGATATCCCCAAATCGATGCTCACGCTGAAGCGAATTCTCGACACGCTCGATCGCTATGTACACACCACCGCGCCGCGGCCGATGAGCGAATCGGCGATGGTTCGGCCCGGCGCGTTGAATCAGCCCGACGACGCCAACGATTCCGCGAGCATGGCGCAACCGCTTGACGAGCCCGAGCAACCGCCTGCCGCCGCCGAGCTGGAGTCGCAACCGAACGGCCATTCATCGGCTGCGACGGTGGCCGACTCCGGCGACGCGGCTGCTCTTCCTCGCCCCTCGTCCCTCGCCCCTCGCCCCTCGGCCGAACCGGCCGCCGGGGACACGGAGGCGCGCCCATGATCGTCGGCGATCTGGTATCGGGAGCGGCCAAATTGGCGGGGGCGATGAAAGATTTGCGGTTGCATTGGACCGAAACACAGGAACAGTGGCGCGACATCGCTGCGCGTCGATTCGAAGAGGAGCACCTCGTCGAACTGGAACCGCTCGTACGAATGACGTTCGACGCGGTCAGCCGTTTGGCCGAGACGCTGGACCGAGCGCAGCGCGAATGTAGTTGAGTACGTGGCGTTGCGAGGAGCGGCGAAGCGCTCCTAACGTAGTAGGCACACTCCGTGTGCCGTCGGCGCAACGCGGCGCGAAACGCACAGAACGGCGCAGACGGCACACGGAGTGTGCCGGCTACTTTGGTTGCGGCTCCGCCGCCTTATGGCAAGTGCAGGGCAGTTGATTCGGCGTTTGGGAAACGGAACAGAAGAATTCATTCGCCTCGCCATGAGGCCCTTAGGCCGGCTGGTATGACCCAACCGTTGTCGTCCGAAGTCGAGCGCACGCTGATCGCCGAACTCTATCGGCTCGCCGCCGAGCGGCAGGCTGCCGAAGTGCGCGTGCAGGCGGAATTCGTGGCCCGCAATAAGGCGGCCGAAGAAGATTTTCGCCGCACCCGCCAGCAAATCGCCGATCGCTTCAAGGCCGACGGCCGCTCCACGCAGCAGCAATACGAGCGAGCCGTCGACGGCCCGAAATCCGATTACGAATCGGCTCACGCCGCCGCGGCTGCCGAACACGAATCGCGCCGCCGACAGGCCCTCGACGACTTCGAAGCTGCCGAAAAGGCCGCCACCAAGCAACAAGAACTCGATACGTGGCAAGCCACGACGGTGTTCGAAGCCTCGCACCCCGGGCTGCTGGAGCAGTTTTATCGCGTCGAAGCGAAAGTGAATTCGCACGGCGATGCGATGGTCGCCATCGTCGATCAGGTGTGGCAGTGGCTCGAGCTTTGCCGCATGGGCGTGGCCTGGCGCGACACGGCCCTGCCCGACACGACCGATCCCGGCGGCGATCCGTTCGCACTGTTGCCCGAGTGCGTCGTAACGGCGCAAAACCGCTTGAACGATTTGCGGGCCCAAATCGCGCCGCGGTTTTTCATCGGCGTTCGGCCGCAGATTTTAAGCGTCGCCATTCTGCTGGTGGCAATGGTCACGTCGGCCGTGTTGGTGCATGGAATTTCGTCGGACACGATCTGGCGCTGGCTCGGAATCGGCGCGGCCTTGGCCGTCGCGGGCGGCGTGGGCACGCTGTTGACCCTTTATCAACGCGCTCGCAGCCATTCCACCGCGCTTTGCACCGCGCTGCGGCAAGCGCTGGCCGACGCCGAGCGCTATCAGCAGCGCTGCCGCGTCGACGCCAAAGCGTATTACGACAGCCAGCGGGCCAAAATGGCCGAACGCCACAAGCGCGAAATCCGCGAGGCCACCGAACGCCATTTCACCACCATGACGCAAGTCATCGCCGATCGCGATGGGCGCCTGACCGAGACCGATATCGACTACGAGCGCATCGAAAAAGAATTGGTCGAGCGCCGCGATCGTTTGCTCGCCGAAGCGCACGCCAAACATCCCGATCTGATCGCGCAGGTGCGCCGGCAATTCGAGCAAGACCAGATCACCTCGCAAGCGGAGCACGAGCGGCGGGTGGAAGAAACCCGCTCGCGGCACGAAGCTGATTGGAACGCGATGGCCGCCGCGTGGCGCGATGGCATGGCCTGCATCTACGGCTCGATCGACGCGATGAACGAGCGTTGCCGCGAACTGTTTCCCGAGTGGCACGATCCGGCGTGGAAAACGTGGCGACCGCCGACGAGCCCGCCCCCGACGCTTCGATTCGGCCAATACGACGTGCGGCTCGACGAAGTGCCCGGCGGCATGTCGGCCGATCCGCGGCTGAACGGCATCGGACCCGACGTGTTGCATTTGCCGGCCCTGCTGCCGTTTCCGCGCACCGCTTCGATGCTGATCGAAACGACCGGCGAAGGGCGGACCCGCGGCGTGCAAGTATTGCAATCGGAAATGCTGCGGCTGCTGGCCACCGTGCCGCCGGGAAAGGTGCGGTTTACGATCGTCGATCCGGTGGGTCGCGGTGAAAATTTCGCCGGGTTCATGCATCTGGCCGATTTCGACGACATCTTGGTCACCAATCGCATCTGGACCGAGCGGCCCGACATCGAAGCCCGGCTTGTCGATCTCACCGAGCAGATGGAGATCGTCATTCAGAAATATTTGCGGAACGATTTCGAAACGATCGTCGACTACAACGAATTCGCCGGCGAAGTGGCCGAGGCGTTTCGCATCCTTGTCGTGGCCGATTTCCCGAACAGCTTCACCGAGGCCGCGGCCGCGCGGTTGGCGAGCATTGCGACGCACGGGGCCCGCTGCGGCGTGCATGTGCTGATGACCTACGACTCGGCGCAAGCGCTGCCGATGAAGTTCGACATCAAAGACATTCAGCGGCACGCGACGAATCTGCTTTGGCAGGGGGACAAATTCGTTTGGAAAGATCCCGAGTTCGAGAAATTCCCGCTCGCGGTCGAGCAGCCGCCGCCCGACGAACGCTTCACGCAAATCGTGCAGCTCGTCGGCGAAAATGCCAAGGACTCGCGGCGCGTCGAGGTGCCGTTCGAATACATCGCTCCCAAGGAAGACGCCTGGTGGAGCGGCAGCACGGCCAAGGGAATCGACGTTCCGCTCGGCCGGGCCGGCGCCACCAAGCTGCAACATCTACGGCTCGGCCAAGGCACGTCGCAACACGTGCTCGTGGCCGGCAAAACGGGCTCGGGCAAATCGACCCTCTTGCATGCATTGATCACGAATCTCGCCCTCACGTTCAGCCCGGCCGAGATCGAACTGTACCTGATCGACTTCAAAAAAGGCGTGGAGTTCAAGACCTACGCCACGCAAGAGCTGCCGCATGCCCGCGTGATTGCGATCGAAAGCGAGCGCGAGTTCGGGCTGAGCGTGTTGCAAAAGCTGGATGCCGAGTTGAAGCGCCGCGGCGATTTGTATCGGGCCCTGGGCGTGCAGGATTTGAACGGCTTCCGCAAAGCCAAGCCCGACATGACCATGCCGCGCGTGCTGCTGATCATCGACGAATTCCACGAACTGTTCGTCGAAGACGACAAGATCGCGCAAGACTCGGGCCTGCTGATGGATCGGCTCGTGCGGCAAGGCCGTGCGTTCGGGATCCATGTGCTCTTGGGTTCGCAAACGCTCGGCGGAGCCTATAGCCTCGCGCGCAGCACGCTCGGCCAAATGGCCGTGCGCATCGCCCTGCAATGCAGCGAGACCGACGCGCACTTGATTCTCAGCGAGGAAAACTCGGCCGCCCGGCTGCTCAATCGCCCCGGCGAAGCGATCTACAACGACGCCAACGGCCGCATGGAAGGCAACAACCCGTTCCAGGTCGTGTGGCTCTCGGACCAGAAGCGCGAAGATTATCTGAAGCGCATCCGCGCCGTGGCCGATCGGCAAACCGAGCGCTGGCGGAATTGGCAGATCGTGTTCGAGGGGAATGTGCCGGCCGTGGTGAGCCGCAATCCGCGCTTGCAAGAACTGCTCCACGCGCCGAATTGGAGCGAACCACCCGCCGGTGGCCCGCAAGCGTGGCTTGGCGAAGCGATCGCGATCAAAGATCCGACTGCCGCCCCCTTTCGACCGCAAAATGGCTGCAATCTTCTGCTGATCGGCCAGCGCGATGAAGCGGCGCTCGGCATCATGGCCACGTCTTTGCTGAGCTTGGCGGCCCAACTGTCGCCGGCGGGCGCGGAAAATTCCAACGGCCATCCCGCCTCTGCAAGCGCGAGGTTCTATGTCGTCGAAGCCAGCCGGGCCGAGCGCACCGTGTCGGGGTCGCTGGCGAATCTGGCCGGCATGCTGCCCCATGGGGCCCGCGCCGGTGGGCGGCGCGAGTTGGACGGGATCATCGCCGAGATTGCCGAGGAATTGCAGCGCCGCCAGACGTCGGAAAAGCACGATGCTCCCGCGCTGTTTTTGTTCGTCTACGATCTGGCCCGATTCCGCGATTTGCGGCGCGAAGACGACTTCATGAGCCATTCGTTCAGCGGCGAGCCACGGCCGCCGAGCGTGGGCGCGCAATTCTGCGACATCTTGCGCGAAGGCCCCGCGGTCGGCATCCACACGATCGTCTGGTGCGACACGCTGAATAACCTGAACCGGGCCGTCGATCGGCAAGGCATCCGCGAATTCGATCTGCGGGTGCTGTTCCAGATGAGCAACGCCGATTCGAGCAACCTGATCGACAGCCCAGCGGCAAGCAAGCTGGGCGCGAACCTGGCGTATTTCTACAACGAAGAAGAAGGCCGCCTGGAAAAATTCCGCCCCTACGCCTGGCCCACGCCCGAGTTTATCGCCTTCACAATCGCCCAGCTCCAATCCCGCCGCGCCGCCGCGCCGACAGACAAATTGGCGTCGTGAGGGAGTTGGGTAGGTGTACGCGTTGTCATTCCTAGCCCCGTTTCACGGGGCTTCCCGATGCCGGCGTTAGCCGCTCGGCGCGTCCAATGTTATGGCCTCGCCTCGCGGAACGGAAGCGATCGTGGCTAGTGGTCAGTGATTGGCAGCGGAGGCGTGGCGGACGCTTGCGTCCGAACCACTAACAACTAACCACTAACCAAGCATTTGCTCTTCGCTCCTCTCGGAACAAGCCGATTCGGCGACGGTTTAATCTGATAGACGAGCACAAATTCCAGGCCGCGGAAAAGAAGGCGGAAAAAAGGCGGAAAAGGTGTCAGGAACCGATTCTTAATTCGGTTCCTGACACGAATGGCACTGTCGGCATTGTAACCGATTTGTCAATCGCTAGTTGCGTCGCGCGAGATGCGCGCGAAGCTTTTCGCGAGGCTCTTGCATGAGCTTGTAGCCGTGGCGACGTCGTTTGAGTTCGCGCGGCTCGATGCGGCCGGGACGATCGCCGACGTTGCATTCGGCGATCCGTTTCAACAGCGCCTGGCAGTGCGAAA